>CAZUCT010000156.1:0-17416 GCA_964619285.1 uncultured bacterium
GACTTTAGTCGTAAAAGTTCGTAGTAACGACTTTAGTCGTAAAAGTTCGTAGTAATCGCAAAGCGCGATTACTACGAGCATCGCTAAAGCGATTACTACAAACATAGATTAAACAAGAGCGGCCATCTTCACGTCATTATTTGCCAATAACTCTTGCAACTCTTCGGCATCCACAGTTTCCTTCTCGATTAACATTTGGGCTAACTTATCGAGAACGGCGCGGTTGTGAACCAGAACGTCCTTACAGCGGCGATAAGCTAGATCCACCAAATTGCGAACCTCGTCGTCAATGGCCGAAGCAGTTTCTTCAGAGAAATCCCGCTCTGCCATAATATCGCGGCCCAGGAACATATTACCGTTCTGACGACCCAAGGCCACCGGACCCAAGCGATCGCTCATACCGAAGCGAGTCACCATTTGGCGTGCCACCCGAGTCACCTGCTGCAAATCGTTAGAAGCGCCAGTGGTAACTTCTTCCTCGCCGAAGACGATCTCCTCGGCAATACGACCGCCCAAAGCAACGGCCATTTGATTTTGCAGATAAGCGCGGGAATACAAACCGGAGTCCATCCGATCTTCGCTAGGAGTGAACCAAGTCAAACCGCCGGCGCGACCCCGAGGGATAATGCTAATCTTCTGCACTGGATCGTAATCCGGCATTAAGGCCCCAACCAAAGCGTGACCGGCTTCGTGGTAAGCGACCAACTCTTTGCGTTTCTCGCTCATCACTCGGTCTTTCTTCTCGGGACCGGCCAAGACGCGATCGATAGCATCGTTAACCTCATCCATTGCAATTTCGGTCAAATTGCGACGGGCCGCCAAAATAGCAGATTCATTGAGCAAGTTCGACAAATCGGCCCCAGTAAACCCGGGAGTCCGGCGAGCGATTTTTTCCAAATCTACATCCTTGCTGAGACTCTTGCCTCGGGCGTGGACGTTGAGAATTTCCAGACGACCTGCATAGTCGGGGCGATCGACAACCACTTGTCGGTCGAAGCGACCCGGACGCAACAAGGCCGAATCCAAGACATCGGGGCGGTTAGTGGCAGCAATAATAATGATGCCGGTGTTGCCCTCGAAACCGTCCATTTCTGTAAGTAACTGGTTGAGGGTTTGTTCCCGTTCGTCGTTACCGCCGCCCAAACCGGCACCCCGTTGGCGACCCACGGCGTCGATTTCATCGATAAAGACGATGCAAGGTGCGTTAGACTTAGCTTGCTCGAACAAGTCCCGAACCCTGGACGCGCCGACACCGACGAACATTTCCACGAACTCGGAACCAGATATAGAGAAGAAGGGAACGCCAGCTTCTCCGGCCACTGCCTTAGCTAAGAGAGTTTTACCAGTTCCAGGAGGTCCGACTAAGAGGACGCCTTTAGGAATTTTGGCTCCGATGGCCGTGAAGCGATCGGCGTTTTTGAGGAAGTCAACAACCTCCGTCAGTTCCAGTTTGGCCTGTTCGATACCCGCCACGTCGCCGAAAGTTACTTGGGTTTGAGGTTCCATTTGAACTCTAGCTTTAGATTTGCCAAAGTTCATCGCTTGGCTACCCGGCCCGCTTTGGGCGCGACGCAGGAGAAAGAACAGTCCCACTAATAAGAGAATGGGGAAGAAGAGACTGCTGAGGGCTTTTACCCAAGCACCTTCCTCTGCCTGGGGCCTTACGGCTATATCTACGTTGTTGTTGGTGAGGATGTTGATGAGGTCGGGGTCGTTGGGCAGGTTAACGTAAATCCTGCTGCCATCTTCTGCCTTGACTAGGGCAGTGCTTCGGTCGGAACTAATTTCGACTTGACTTACCCTGTTGTCCTTGACCTGTTCGATAAATTTACTGTATTTCCAGGTTTGAGGGGCCTGGGGTTGTTGGTCGAAAAATGCGGTTGCTAGGGCGATGACCACGATGGCCAGTAAGGCATAGAGGCCAGCGTTTCTCCACCTTTTGTTATTCACCGGGACAGTTCCTCCTAATGTTTGATGATTTTTGGGATGTTTGCTGTTTGGCTTTTTTAATTTATCTTAACTTATGTTTACAATCGTAGCACGGCCTTAAGGTTCGGTCTTGCCGAATTGCATGGGCAGTTGAGTACTCGTCAGGAGTATGAGCATGAGTATGAAGAAGACAAAAGGCAAAAGGCAAAAGGCAAAAGGCAAGAGTAGGCCATTAACAATTAACAATTAGCAATTCCCACTTAACAACAATGAAAAGAATAGTCATCTTAGACACCTGGACTAATAATACTAATTTGGGCAATAAAATTATTGTCGAAGCTGTCTATAAAGCCCTGAGAGAAATCTTCCCCCACGATTTTTTTTACCGGGTGCCTGCTTTGGAATATTTGCAAGCTGGAATTATTAAAATACAAGAGGCAGATTATGTGTTTCTGGCAGGTACTAATTTACTGAGTTCCGACATGGAAAAAACTAGCCAATGGTGCGCTCATCCCAGAGAAACTTTTTGGCAAAATAAAGTTATTTTGATGGGACTTGGTTGGTGGCAATACCAGCAAATTCCGCCTAACGAATATACTAAAATTATTTTAAATCGAACTCTTAATAAAAACAGCTTCCATTCTTTGCGAGATGGTTACACTGCCAAGAGATTTACTCAATTGGGATTTAAGGGAATTAATACGGGATGTCCGACGATGTGGTGGTTGACGGAGGAACATTGCGGGGGCATTCCTCGGGAAAAAGCAGACAAAGTCTTATTAACTTTTACAGAATACAATCAAAAACCTAAGTTAGATCGGCTATTATTCGATTTAGTATCCAGAAATTATTCGACTATTTATTTTTGGCCGCAAATGTACGGCGATTATAGTTACGCCCGGGATTTATGCGGCGATAAATTGGTTTTTATAGACCCGTCTTTAGAGGCGCTGGATGATGTTTTGAAAGGGGAAAAATTGGATTATGTGGGGACGAGACTCCACGCGGGTATTAGGGCTTTGCAATATCAAAGGCGATCGCTTATTGTCGCCATCGATAATCGGGGTATGGAAATGGGGTTAGATTTTAATTTGCCCCTGGTAAGTCGAGAAGAAATGGCATTTCAATTAGAACCTAAAATTAGGGGAAACTGGGCAACGGAAATTAAGATAGATAAGGAGGCGATCGCTACTTGGAAACAGCAGTTTTCTCCATCAATTAAAGAAAGTAGCGCGGGCATCTTGCCTGGGGGATTGCCTGCCCAATTGCCTGCTCAATTGCCTGCCCAAAGAGAAACTCCCACTCAACAATTAATCCAACAAGCATACCAAGCATTAAAAGAAAACCAAAACGAAGCAGCATTTAAGTTATTAAATCGAGCAAAAAGTTTAAAAAAGCCGGCAGAAGGATTGGACTATTTAAGAGCGATTTACTTTAGACGAGCCAATCAATTAGAGGCAGCAATACAAGCTTTAAACGAAGAATTGCGGTATTTTCCCAACAACCAAAATGCTCAAAATTTATTAAAAGAAATTCTCGAAAAAACCCGAGCAAATACCAGTACAATTGACGACCCAGAATTTCAAGAATTGCTGCAAATTGTCCGCCCCCATACCATGTTAAGCGAGGCACGTTTGTATTCGCTTTTCTCCTTAGTAAAAAGAATTTGTCTGGAAAATATTCCAGGTAATATCGTAGAATGCGGAGTAGCCGGGGGCGGCTCCACGGCCTTGATGGCCGCAGTCGTGAAACGCTATAGCAAACAACCCCGCTGGTTGTACGCTTTTGACTCCTTTGAGGGAATGCCGCCGCCGACGGAACGGGACAAACACGAGGGCATGGCCGCCGACGATACGGGCTGGGGGACGGGTACTTGTGCGGCCCCAGAAGCAAACGTGCGTCAACTTTGCTCTCAGTTGGGAGTTGCAGCTCTTGTCAAAACCGTTAAAGGTTATTTTCAAGAAACTTTGCCAAAAATGCGCTCTTGGGTTGGTACGATCTCCCTATTACATATTGATGGAGATTGGTACGAATCGACTCAAACAATTTTAGAGAATTTCTACGATAAAGTAGGCAATAATTGTTTTATGCAAATAGACGATTACGGTTACTGGGAGGGTTGCCGTCAAGCAGTGACGGAGTTTGAAAAACAACGGCAAATTAAGTTTAATTTCAACCGCATAGACGATACTGGGGTTTGGTGTTCTTGCCCAAATAAATTCCCCATAAATCCAGTTATTGAACCTAGATTAATTAATGAGTTTAAGCAAGACGATCCGGCGGTTTATGGCATAGAAAGTCAGATGTCGCTTAACGAACGCTTTCAACTTTACTACGCTCTCAGAAAACTGTTGCCAGAAACGACCTCCCCCGTTCGTTTTCTTGAGATTGGTTCTTATGCGGGAAGTTCTCTATTTTTAACTGGTAAAGCTTTAAAAAGAATTGGGTCAGCGTTACAGGGATTTGCTATCGAACCGGGAGGAAAACCACAATTTTATGAGGTATTAAAACACTTTACCGGGGAAGTTCAACATTTGCGAATGCTATCGGATAGGGCGGCACACCTAGTTAAAAACTTTTTTGAAAAAGATGGGAATTTCCCCGTTTTTATCTTCATTGATGGCGACCATAGTTATGAAGGAGTGAGGCAGGATATCGTTAATTATTGGCCGCTACTCGCGCCGGGTGGGATGATGATGTTCCACGATTATTTGCCGCCTTTAAATGATGAGAATAAAGAGGCAATCTTTTTTCATCACGGGGGGAAAGAAACGGGGATTAGAAAAGCTTGCGAAGAGTTGATGAATAGTTATGGAGGAGAGGTGGTAGCTCTTCCTTTATTGTATCCTACTGACCCTACTCAAACTCAAGCACATTTGCCGATTATTCCGGGGGTTTTTTCGACTATTCGCGCCTATCGCAAGTCGGCTAAAGAGCTAAAAAACTCGGCGTTTTTAGAGTCGGATTGTGTCATTATTTAATAATAACGCCCAACCATTAAAAATTAACAATTAACAATTAACAATTAACAATTAACAATTAACAATTATCCAAAACCATGACAACTCATAAAATACTCCATATCATTCAACATCTTTCCCGTGGGGGCGCCGCCAGGGCGATGATGGGGGTGGCGAAACATTCGTCCCGGCAGGGTACCGATCCGACGGCGGCGGATGGAAAGATATATCAACATAGCGTAATGTCACTCGATCCGCCGGAGTCGCAAGCAGCGGCGATCGCGAGAGAGGCGGGCATGAGGATAGTATATCCCAGAAGTAAAGCAGAAATGTGGCGGGAGATGGAAAGTGCGGATATCGTACACCTTCATTTTTGGAATAACCCGACTATTTACGCCCTACTCCGATCGCCCCTGCCACCGATGCGCCTGCTGTTATGGTTTCACATCGCCGGGGATAAACCGCCCCAAATTGTTACTAATGAGGCGATCGCTTTGGCCGATTTTGCCCTGGCTTGCAGCCCCTATACTTACGAACAACCTGCGTTTCAAAATTTACCGGAAACAGTCAAGCGACAAAAAACGGGCATGGTTTATGCCCCTGCGGACTTCGATCGCTTTTCTGGTTTAAAGCGCCGAAGTCATCATGGCTTTAATGTCGGCTATATCGGAACCATTGATTTTGTGAAAATGCACCCGAACTATGTGCCGATGAGCGCAAAAATCGAGATTCCGGGGGTGCGGTTTATCGTCTGTGGCGATGGCATCATCCAGGAGTTGCAACAGCAGGCAGCAAAATTAGGGGCGGGCGATCGCTTTGAGTGTCGGGGCATTGTCGAAGATATTAAATCGGTGTTAGAAATTCTCGACGTTTACGGTTATCCTTTATGCGAGGATACTTATGCGGCGGCGGAGTTAAATTTACAAGAAGCAATGTATGCGGGAGTGCCGCCGGTGGTATTTCCTTATGGGGGTGTCAAGCGACTGGTAATTAATAACGAAACTGGTTTAATTGTTAATAGCGAGTTAGAGTATAAAGAGGCGATCGAATATCTCTACCACCATCCAGAAGAAAGGGCGAAACTGGGAAGAAATGCGAGAAAGTATGCCCTCGAAAATTTTGGGGCCGAAAATGCGGCGAGGGAGCTTAATTTAATTTATGAAAAGATAATGGCAATGCCCAAACTGCAGCGCTTGGGAGAAGCTCAAAAATCTGGGGCAGAGTTATTTGTGGCATCTTTAGGAGAGGCCGCGCCGCAGTTTTTTAAGAGTTTAACTTCGTCAAATATCGAGGAGTTATTGGCTGCAGATAAACAAATTGGGGCTTCGTCGTCGGTGCTTTGCAATCAATATGGTGGGGGTATTTGGCATTATCGCGATCGCTATCCCAAGGATGCTTTTTTGAGGTTTTGGTCTGGATTAGTATTCTTACACCAGGAGAAAAATGCCGAAGCTATTTCCGAATTTAAAGAAGCAAAAAACCTCGGTTTTCAGCATTGGCGGTTGGGGTGGTATTTGGGGCGAGCTGCCGCTAAAATTAACGATTTAGATTGGGCGAAAAAGGCTTTATTGGAACTTTTGAATGATGCCCCCACTTTTCAGCCTGCCATTAAAATGTTACGGGAAATAACAGATAAGGAAAAACCTCAAAAAATCTCCCCGAAAAACTTTCAAGATTTTACCTATTCAAAGCGCCGACATTTTGAAAACTTGCGAACGTTTGGCTATTATCGGGGCTTGCATCCAGACGCCTTAGATTTAAAATTTTATCAAGATATTTTAGCTTACACTTTCATCGTCGAAAATATTCCCCCCGGTGCAAAATTGTTAGAAGTTGGTGGGGGCAATTCCCGAGTTATCGAAGCCTTAAAATCGGATTATGAGTGCTGGAATTTAGATAAATTTGAAGGAGAAGGCAACGGACCTCGGGAAGTTAAAAATGCCAAAAACTATCGCTTGGTTTTCGATTATATCGGTAATTTTAATCGAGAGTTACCGGATAATTATTTTGATTGCGTTTTTAGTATTTCTACTTTAGAACATCTGCCGGAGGACGAAGCAACTTTTAAAAATGTCTGCGAAGACCTTAACCGGGTGTTAAAACCGGGCGGATTTTCTCTGCATTGCTTGGATGTGGTGATTAAAAAGGATTCGGTTTGGTCGAGGGGAATTTTACCATATATGTTTGACAATATTCAGACATTACATCAGAAGATTCCCTTTGAAGAAATGAAGCAAAATGCAGATTTGTATGTAATGTCAAAAGCTGCTTACGATCGCGGTTGGCGTTCTCTGACCAAACAATCTTATGAGGAATTTGGCAAGCCAGTTTCTTATAATATCTTGTGGCAAAAGCAAGAGTGGCAAAAGCAAGAGTGGCAAAAGCAAGAACAGTTATTAAGAAAACCAACAGTTATTTTTAAGGACAATTTACCCAAAATCTCCATCGTTACTCCTTCCTTAGATCGGGGTGAATTTTTAGAAGAATGTATCGACTCAGTGTTAAGTCAAAATTACCCCAATTTAGAGTACATAATAATGGATGGAGGCAGCCGGGATGGGTCGGTGGAAATTATTAAAAAATACGAAAAATATTTGACCTACTGGCAAAGTCAACCAGATGGGGGCCACTACGCTGCAGTTAATGCCGGCTTGAGTCGCGCCACTGGGGAGATTATGGGTTGGTTGAATGCTGACGATAAATATCATGGGGGTGCATTTTTTAAAGTTGCTGCCGCTTTTGAAAAAAACCCCGAGGTGGAGTGGATAACTGGGCGACCGACTGAGTGGAATCGCGAGGGAAAATTAACGGATATTGCTAAATTTTTGCCGCCGTGGTCGAGGTCGGATTTGTTAAATAATGGCTGGCAAAAATACGGTCGCTGGATTCAACAGGAAAGCACTTTTTGGAAGCGATCGCTGTGGGAAAAAATCGGTGGAAACTTGAACGCTGACCTGCAACTAGCAGCAGATTTTGAATTGTGGATGCGATTTTCTCGCCACGGGCAATTATTTGGAGTAGATGCCCTCATTGGCGGTTTTCGTTCCCACGAAAATCAACGTTCTAAAATGTTTAAAAACCAATACTTGCAAGAAGTTAGGGCAACCGTAAATTTAGAATTACAATTAATTGCTAAAGGTCAATATACAACCTCATTACCCGCCCCCCCAATTATCAAGATTGAAGAAGGGGAAATTGCCGAGATGAATCGAGAAACAATTGTTATTGTCACCAGTATTGCCCCCGGAAATCTCAAAAACCAACAGCAGGGGATTAATAGCTGGCAAAAACTAGGTTTTTCTGTAGTTTCTTTAAACTCTCGTCAAGAAATCGAACTACTGCAGGCAAATTATCAAAACGTAACTTTTTATCCAGTAGAAAAAGATGCCAGCGCTGAAGTTGGCAAGTCCTTAGTTTATCTCAAGGATTTATTTAATTATCTCCAAAAAAGGGGAACCAAAATTTGCGGTCTGGTAAATTCCGATATTCGTTTGCAAGGAGGAGATGATTTCGTTGACTTTCTTTACAAACAAGGACAAAATGCAGTTATTTTTGGTTCGCGGGTAGATGTGGAACGCCCCGAACTAACAGAGGGTGAAATTTATCAAAACGGCTTTGATTTCTTCTTTTTTGATAAAGAATTATTGGGGCTATTTCCCGAATCAAAATTTTGTTTGGGTTTGCCTTGGTGGGATTTGTGGGTGCCCGCTATGGCAATTCAAAAAGGTTTGACTCTCAAATATTTAACAACTTCCGTTGCTTATCATTGCCAACATGAAGTAAATTACAAGCAGGAGTTTTGGAATAGCATGGGAGTTTATTTTACGGAATTTTTTAATCCTTCTCTAAGTCAAAACTTCCAAGCAATGCTTTCTGGCCATCGAAGTCAGTTAGAATCTCAGTTAGTTTCTCTAGCTTATTCGGTAGTAGCAAAAATTCATCAAAAAGCAGCTAAATTAGAATTTAAACATCCAGCAAAAGCTGTCAATGTAAACCAAGGTCAGCTAGAAAAGCAACGGGAATTTTGGAACGTTAATTCCCTAGAGGAAGCCATGTTTGGGAGAGTATTAGCTTATGTAGGAATAGAGAAACGTTCCCCAGAAGAAAAACAGGAAATTTGGCAAAAGTCAATCAAAACTTGGACTCCGCAAATTCTTCGAGGTATCCCCGCAAAACCAGACTGGAAGGTATTAGAAGTTGGCTGCGGTGTTGGTCGTTTAATTAAGCATTTTCGAGAAAGTTTTGCCCGGGTAGATGGGGTGGATATCTCGGAAAAGATGATTGATTTCGCCAAGCAATATTTGGCTGATGGCAAACAAAATGGTGAATTATATGTTAATAATGGTTGCGATTTACAACAGTTGCCAGACGAAAGTTACGACTTTGTTTATTCGACAATTGTCTTTCAGCACATCCGTTCGCTTTCTATTGTTAAAAGTTATTTTAGCGAAATATTTCGAGTGTTAAAACCGGAGGGATATTTCCGCATTCAAGTTCACGATCGCAGCGGCAAAAGTCTAGGCAATTTTGACGCAGAAGGCAATGCAGATAAGCAATATTGTTTCTCCGGCAATGCCTACACTGACGAACAATTAAAAGAATTGCTAATCGAAGCAGATTTTAATGTAATTTCCCTAGAATCTTCTAAACCTTGGATTTGGGCAACAGTTCGGCGGGAAGCAAAAGCAGCAACTTTGCCAAAATTAGAAAAAACTAGCCAAGTAACTATTTTAAATAACAACCAAATGGGCATCGAATATCCAGCAATAAACCCGTTACCAGAGAGCGATCGCCGACCTTTTTGGTCCGTGATGCTTCCTACTTATAAAAAGGTAAAATATTTAGAACAAACCCTCACAAGCGTGTTGCAACAAGCACCACCTCCAGAGCAAATGCAGATAGAAGTAGTTAACGATTGTCCCGATGCTACAATTCAAGCTGAAATAGAGGCAATTGTTAACAGGGTTGGACGTGGAAGAGTAACATTTTACCGTCATTTCCCCCAAGATATCGGTCAGGCACCTATTTTTAATATCTGCATGGAACGAGCCCGGGGACATTGGGTTCACTTACTCCACGATGATGATTTTGTCTTACCCGGTTTTTACGAACAACTGCGTCGGGGCGTAGAACAAAATGGGACGGTGGGAGCAGCTTTTTGTCGGCATTTTTATATAGACGAATACGATCGCAAGCGGTGGCTTTCGGTGTTGGAACGAGAAACCCCGGGAATTATAGAACATTTCTTAGGGCGGATCGTCGTCGAACAGCGAATTCAAGTTGTGGGTATGGTAGTTAAACGCAGCGTTTACGAAAAATTGGGCGGTTTTTGCCCCCAGGCGGAGTCCGCTGCGGATTGGGAAATGTGGAAGCGGATCGCTGCTTTTTATCCTATTTGGTTTGAGCCGGAAATTTTAGCTTGTTTCCGGTTGCATTCCTCCTCGGAAACTTCCCGCTTGATGCGGTCTGGGGAAAATATAGCAAACGCTCGTAAAGCAATAGAAATTACTCAATCTTATCTACCAAAAAACATGGCAGAAGAATTATCGAATAAAGCTAAGGAACATTACGCATTGGAAGCTTTGAAAAAGGCCGCTTTGATGTTGCAAGGAAACGATGCTGGTGGAGCGATCGCTCAATTGCGCGAAGGTCTTAAATGCAGTCAATCTCCCCCAGTAATTAATCTCTTGGTTTCCCTTTTAGTAGGAGAAAAATTAGTTGGTGCAAAAACGGAGACAACAATCTCCCCAATTCCCAATTCCCAATTCCCAATTCCCAATTCCCAATTCCCCAAAGTCATCATCGATGGCATCATGTTTCAGATTTACGAATCGGGAATTACTCGGGTTTGGCGCAGTCTTTTACAAGCTTATGCCAAGGTCGGTTTAGGAGATAAAATTCTAGTATTAGACCGCAATAATACGGCACCGAAAATTGCGGGTATTAACTATCGGTCTATCCCCGGCTACGATTATAAAAAAATAGAAGAAAATCGTCAATTATTACAGCAAATTTGCGATGAAGAAAAAGCCGAGATTTTTCTATCTACTTATTACACGACTCCTTTATCAACGCCCTCGGTTTTTGTCGCCTACGATATGATTCCCGAAATTTTTGGCGCTAATGGAGATAGCCCCATGTGGAAGGAAAAGCATTTTGCTATAAACCACGCTTCCGCTTATGTGGCAATTTCTCAAAATACTGCTAAGGATTTGGTCAAATGTTTTCCTAAGATTAATGCCGATGCCGTGACAGTTGCTTATTGCGGAATTAGCCAAAAATTCTCTCCGGGAAATGCAGCAGAAATAGAGGCATTTAAAAATAAATATGGTGTGGAAAAACCGTACTTTTTGTGGGTGGGAGATAGAGTGGGTTTTAACGGTTATAAAAATGCTTTACTTTTCTTCCAAGCCATTGCTAACTATCCCCAAAAAGAAGGATTGGAAATAATCTGCGTCGGCGGCTTTACTACCGTTTTAGAACCCCATTTGCAAAAGTGCGCTGAAGGTATCGAGGTTAAGATGTTGCGACTCAGCGACGACGAATTGCGGGCCGCTTATTCGGGGGCTTTAGCATTAGTTCAAACTTCTAAATATGAGGGTTTTGGGTTGCCAATTTTGGAGGCGATCGCCTGCGGTTGTCCGGTAATTACTCATGCTAATAGTGCCATTCCCGAAGTGGCTGGAAATGCTGCTTTTTATATCGGCGATTCTGTGGCAGAATTGGTTAAAGCGATGTTAGAAATTCAAAAATTAGAGGTCCGCAAACCTCTAATTGCGGCGGGTTTGGAACGGGCGAAAAAATTCTCTTGGGAGGCCATGGCAAATGCTATTAGTTCGGTTTTGATTGAGACGGTAAATGGGGAATTGGGAATTGGGAATGCAAAAAGCCAGAAATCGGAGGTCGGAGAAATAGTAATAAATCCGCTGCCTTCTCTGGGAGAAGTTAAGAAAGCAATAGAAAATTACCAGCAAAAACAAGCAGATAAATCGGCTTTGATTGAGTTGCAGGAAATCAGAAAGCAAATTGCAGAAAGCTGGTTGAATTTAGGGAAGTTGGAAGAAATAAGAAATGCCTATTCTGGAGAAATAGGACAAGCACATAAGGCTTTATTAGAAAGCGGTATTAAAGATGAAAGTTTAACTCAAATAGAGCAAATATTGGTCGGTCAAATCAAGGCTAATATTGCTAAAGGATTGAGCGAATCTTTAGCGATTAAATACCTGTTAGCGGGGATGCTTTACCGTCGCGCAGATGCACTGGGAATTAAATACGAAAAAGCTCCCATTCCTAATTGGTTCGCTACGGATTATTTAAAGTTTATGTTTGCCTCTCCTCAAATGTTCCAAGAAATAGGAGAAGCAGATAATTATTATCGTTTTTTGGATGGTTGGTTGAGTTATGTACATGACAATATTATCGCTAATCCAGAGTCGGAATTGTGGCGGGCGATCGCCTGGTTGTTCGTTCAAAATTCTAATTGGATTCCTCTCTATTTTACGACAACTCCTAACTTAAAAAATCTCTACCTCAAGCGGGCAGAAATTGTCGAATTTGCTCTAAAAAATCGCGGTTTGCAGTTAGATTATCCAATATGCGAACGCCCCCCCAACCGCCAAAAAATCCGCCTGGGAATCCTCAAAGACCATTACGCGCCCCAAACAGAAACCTATTCTTTATTGCCCGCTTTCGAGCATTTGGATCGCAGCAAATTCGAGATTATCCTTTATGCAGTCAAATCTAACGGACATCCATTAGAACAATACTGCCAAAGTCGGGCAGATAAATTCCTGCGACTGCCAGACGACTTGGAAAGTCAAGCGCAAACCATTCGCAACGACGACCTCGACATTCTCTTCGTCGGTTCCAACGTTACCGCCGGCATGAAAAATTCGACTTTATTAGCAATGCACCGACTGGCAAGGGTTCAGGTCGCGTCTATCAATTCTCCGACTACCACCGGAATGCGGAACGTAGATTATTATATCGCCGGTAATTTGACCGCGCCAGTGGAGACTGCCCGAGAACATTATACGGAAAAACTGGTCAATTTGGAAGGTTCCGGGTTGTGTTTCAGGTACGCGATCGCTGCAGCCCCTCCAGCAGTTCAACCGATACGTTCGAGTTGGGGCGCGACGGAGAAGACAACTATCTTTATTTCCGGTGCCAATTTCTATAAAATAATTCCCGAGTTGCGGGAGACTTGGACGAAAATCCTGGCAGCGGTGCCCGATTCGATTTTAGTGTTGTATCCTTTTAATCCCAACTGGACGAGTTCCTATCCCGCCGCGCCTTTCGTCCAGCAGATGCGATCGGTTTTGGAACGACACGGCATCGACAGGAAGCGGTTGGTAGTAATTAAAGCGCTTCCGGGTAAGTCGGATATCGAACAATGCTTGCAGTTAGCGGATGTTTATTTAGACTCCTTCCCCTACGGCGGCGCGACTTCTCTGGTAGATCCGCTAACCCTGGGGGTGCCGCCAGTAGTTGCCGAAGGCGATGCTTTGAGGTTTCGGCAGGCATCGGCCATGTTGCGAGAGATTGGCATGGAGGATTTAATCGCCGATAGCGAGGAGAGTTATATTAATTTAGCGGTGCAGTTGGCGACTAATCCCCAGTGGCGGCAGCAAAAGCGGGAGGAGATTAAGGCGAAAATGCAGCAAAATCCCCCGTTTTTGGACAGTCGAGGCTATTCGGCTAAGATGGGGGCGCTGTTGGAACGCTTGTTGGCAGCGGGGACAGGCAAGATGCCTGTCCTACGGGATGTGGCGAACGAGGTGGAGAACCGTAAAACAGGCATCTTGCCTGTTCCAGAGTTAGCAGCGAACGAGGTGGAGAACCGTAAAACAGGCATCTTGCCTGTTCCAGAGTTAGCAGCGAACGAGGTGGAGAACCGTAGAACAGGCATCTTGCCTGTTCCAGAAACCGCCGACATTTTGCCCGTTCCAGAGGCACGGGTGCAAGCGGCGTTGAGTTCGGAATTTCTCAATCGGGTTATGGGTTGCGTCAATCTTTATGAAATAGATCCCGACGACGAGGGTTTGGTTGGGGAGTTGCGGCAGTTGCGTTTGGAGCTGGCAGCTTTCTGGATGGGTGTCGCCCCAGAACAACTGGAGAGCGTTTATGGAGGAGAAATGCGCCAAGCTTACCGGGCCTTACTCGCTTGCGGTTTCCAAAGCGAAGCGCTGACGGAAGATGAGGAAGGATTTTTGCAACATTTGACTGAGGTTAGCAGCGGTTTGTCGCAACCGAAGGCGGTTAACGCGCTGTTGGGGGCGATGTTGTATTTCCCGCCGGGTAAAATGCGGGTGCGAGATGCTGCCAGTCGCTTGCCTCATTGGTTGTTGGGGGATTACGAGGAGGTGTTTGAGAATGCCCCAAGGGAGGAGAAAGAGGAAAACTCCCCCCAACCGGAGAAAAAAGAGCTCCCAGTGGAGCAGAAGTTTGTTAATGAGGTGTTGGGGAGCGTGCATCTATATTATATCGAGCCGTCGGAGGAGTCGGTTATTGCTGAATTGCGGCGGTTGAGGCGGCAAATGGCGGATTTGTGTTTGCAGTTGCCTGTTGAGGAGTTGGAAGGTTTTTACCAAGGAGAAATAGGTAAAGGTTTTAAGGCGCTGTTGGGTTGCGGTTTCCAAAACGAACCGATGCAGGAGGATGAGGTCGCGTTTTTGCAGGAAGTGGCGATCGCTCTTGCTAAAGGTGTAGAGGCACCCCAGGCGTTGAATCATTTATTGGCGGCGATGTTGTATTGTCGGCGGGGGCAGTTGCAGGTGGAGGATACTAGCAAGTTGCCCCAGTGGTTGCTGGAGGATTATCAGAAGTTCGCTAGTGGGGAGTCGCCGTTGGTGGTGGCGGGTTAGTGGAGGATTGAGAAACGATTGAGAAACCAGGTTTCTGCGAGAAACCGGGTTTCTGGGGGTAGTAGAGGATTGAGAAACCAGGTTTCTGCGACAATACCTTCGCCAAAATAAAAATACCTGCAAGAAAATGGCGTTCCTCCCCCGCCAGAAACCGGGTTTTTTCAAAAAACCCGGTTTCTTAAATCTCGATGCTGGCGAAGGTATTGTGCGAGAAACCGGGTTTCTGGCCTGCGATGAATATTGCTTCATATCTGCTAGTCTAGAATTAACCATCGATAAAAGGAGAAAAACGCGATGACCGTCCCTCGCCTCCAACAACAAAGAGAACGACTAGCGATCGCCCGAGAACGAGTAGCCCAAACCCTGGGCATACCCGAACAACTCCTCTCTCTCTGGGAAACGGGCGATCGCAACCCCGGCCTCTACCAACTCGAACAACTGGCCCGGCTGTATCGGGTAAACATCGGCTACCTCTTGGGCAAAGAAGACCTCCAGGAACCACCGGCCGACCCCAAAGTGTCCCTCGGCCCGACAAGGGTAGCGGCAGGGATGCTGTCGACGCCGGGCGCCAGAAAAAGGTACGAGCGCGATCGCGAAGCGTTGCGGATGCAACATCGCTGGTTGGCATTTTTAGACAACTGGGCCGAGTTTCTGGAAGACTTGGAAAAAAAACCGCTTAAACCCTTCCCGCCCCTAGAAGAAGAAGACATCGCTACCGACAGCGCCCCCACCCTCGCCGCCAAAGTTCGACAGCGCTATGGGTTGGGTATGGACGCTCTGCCCGACTTGTCCGTTTTTTTGGACTTGCAAGGAGTGTTAATTTACCGCGCCAGTTTGGGAAAGAGTCTTGCCGGCGACTCCTGCAACCATCGGAAACTCGGCTGCTGCATTCTCCTCAATAGCGATACTACCCCCGGCCATCAAACCTTTACCCTAGCTCGCGAATGGTTTCGCTCCCTCGAACATCCTGGCAACCGCGAAGGAACCGATTTTGCCGATGCCTTTGCCAGACATTTTTTAGCGCCGGGCGTTCGCTTGCGGCGATCGGTAGAAAATGCCAGAGGTCGGCTGGATGCTTATAAAGCCGTGCGTCTGGCGGCCTATTTCCGAACCAGTTATCCCTGCTTGTTAGATCGCTTGCGGGAGGAAAACTTAATCCCACCGGAGCAGTATCGACAGTGGAGCGAGTACAGTTCGGCAATAATGGCCCCTCGCATCGGTCTCGATGCATCCTGGTTCCAAGTAACAGGCCCTCCCTACTTAGAGCGCTATCCAGTCTCGGTTTTGGAACAGGTGAAAGAGGCGATCGAAGATTTAGAGTTGACTCCCTCCCAAGCAGCGGGGTTATTAGACCTCGACGTGGTAACGGTACAAACTAAACTTCTCGCCCAACCCCCACTGGCAACTTCAGTAGAGGAACGGGAAGTTGAGGCGGTTTCGAGTTAGGGACTTGCCAAAAAATAGAGTACCAATGGTAGGTTGGGTGAAGTGAAACGGAACCCAACACATCGGTATTTTATTAAATGGCAAGTCCCTTAAGGGAGGCAAAATTTGATGAACTCAAAAACCAGTTTAGAGGAGCTTTTGGCTCGTCCTTGCATTGCCGATACCAGTTTGTTGTGCAATTTCGTTTATACCGGTTACGCCGACCTGCTTTTGCAACTCGTTGGGGAGCCGTTATTTCTCTCCCCCACCATCCTCGACGAAGTGGAGGCAACTCAACTCGAACTAGAGCGACTGCCAACTTCCGAGTTTCTCAGACCTCTTTACTTAGCGCGGCAACCCGGATACGATCGCTACCGAGAAGCAGTTCCCTATATTCGGAGTTTTGCCGAGAAGGTAGGCAGTTTGTGGAACCCCAGCTCTCCTTCCGCCGATGAGTTATTCCTAGCCAGGGAGTTGTGCGGAAAACAAATTTGGCAAGAGGTACGCGATCGCTGTCCTTCTGTTCCCAGACGTTTCGTGCGTCGCGGACTCCAACAAGGAGAAGCAGAAGCAGTAGCGATCGCCATCTCGCGAGGTTGGACGGTGCTTTTAGAAGACCAAGCCGCGGTAGAACTCTTGCGCTGCCTTTACCCCAAAGTGGGGATAGTGCGAACTTGCTCTTTAAATAATTTTGACCGATTTCAGGGCAATATTAAAGATGACATCGTAGGCAAGGGCCTTTTGGGTTCTGCCGTAAAAGTCGGCGGCTGCTTGCTGTTTGGAGGTTGCGATCCGGTAACAACAGCCATCGGCGAAAGTCTGCAAATGGGGCGCTTGATACTCCAAGGGGAATCCGGTTTGGGAAAGGAACTCGCGCAAGTATATAAAAAACAACTGCCACTGGTAAGAGACAAACAGGTAGTAAAGTATGTAAGAGAAATCGGCGACTCCCTGGCAGAATTGATGGGGCGCGATGAGTTTAAATACGAGTTTTATGTAGTCGAAGACGACTCTTTAAACGCTTTTGCTTTGCCAGGAGGAAAGGTTTTTATCCATACAGGCACAATTCTCAACACTAACTCCACAGCCGAGCTAGCCGGAGTTATTGCCCACGAAATTGCCCATGCAGTTCTTTCTCATGGATTCAAGAAAGTTCTTAGCAATTAAGTAGGTAGGCAAAAATAGGGAGCATCCCATATTTGTAATTTTTACCCCTCGATAATTTCATGACTCACACTC
>CAZUCT010000157.1:0-17405 GCA_964619285.1 uncultured bacterium
CCCTTTCAGGCGCGACCTGGAGAATCTGCGTGGTTTTAACCCGCAGAGTGTCAATGCCAGCAAAAAGCCGGGGTCATGCCCCGGCTTTTTTTGGTTCGATCGGCTGAGTTTTGAGTTAGAACTTGTGCGCGTGCAGTACCTCCATCACGTCACAGAGATAGGCGATGCCCGAATAATCGTCGAAAAACTGCGCTGCGACCTCATCCGAAATCTTCACTGCCATCTCCTTATTGGGGGTTAGCACCTCGAACTTTATATTCGAGAAGGCATCGGAAATGGTGGGTCGTCCCGACGAGCGCACGTTGCGGCTGCCTTTACCGCCAGCTTCCACCACCGTATAACCGGCAGCCCCGGCTTCGTCGATGATCTTGGCGATCTTTTTCAGCAGCAACTTTTCCGTGACGATGACGAGCTTGGTGGCTTGTTGAGTCATGTTGGTTACCTCTGGTGCGTATGTATTAATTGAACTGCATAGAAACTAAGGAAAACGGCAGAACTGCGAGCTATCGCGCCGATTAGAGTCGGGCGTTGGGAATACCATCGCGTTCGTTAAACGTTGCGTAGTAGCGCGCTTGCCATAGTGAATATGCTAGCATCATACCATAGATATGTCAAGAGGAGACGCACTGGTGTATTCGGCACAATAGAAATCATCTAATTTTTCTAACCTTCCTTTGCATTGCCAAAAGCCACCAAGATTAAATTTTTGATAATCTAGCAAAATGGACTTCTTTAAGAAGTCAGGGAATTGGGAATTGGGAATGGGGAATTGGCAATGGATAAAAACAATTAACAATTAACAAGTTCCCAATTAACAATTGGGTGTTCGGTGTGGGAGTCCCACTTCGACGAGCATTCCTCTTCTTCCTACGAGTCATTTTATCATGGCTCTTTATGGCGACTTGATATAAGCAGCCATTGGAACGATGAACGTCCAACGATTATTAATTATTAATTACTTATATATGGTCAAACTCTTATCTAGCATTTTAACAACCCCCGGATTTATTCCCCACGGGCATTGTTACTTATGGAAACCGAGCTTAGTGGGACTGCAAGTTGGTTCCGACTCCTTAATCGTCCTGGCCTACTACACCATCCCCATCAGCCTCTTCTATTTCGTCCGCCAGCGTCCAGACATACCTTATCCGTGGATATTCCGGTTATTTGGGGCCTTTATCATCTCTTGCGGCACTACTCATTTGCTGGAAATATGGACCTTGTGGTATCCCGATTATTGGGTGGAAGGAGCCATTAAAGCCATAACTGCCCTCGTGTCCCTTGCTACGGCCATCGCCTTAGTACCCTTGCTGCCCCAAGCCCTGGCCTTGAGAAGTCCGACGGAATTAGAAGCAGCCAACCGGAAGCTCGAACTTGAAATTGCCGAACGGAAGCGCGTGGAAGCCGTCCAGCGGGAGACCGAAGCTAAATTACGCTTGTTTGTGGAACACGCACCGGCAGCGATCGCCATGTTCGATCGCCAAATGCGCTACCTAGCAGCGAGCAAGCGTTGGTTATCGGACTTCAACCTCCCAAATGAAAATATAATAGGTCGCTCTCATTACCTAGTTTTTCCCCATCTGCCCGAACGTTGGAAAGCCGTTCATCGGCGCTGCCTGGCAGGTGCCATAGAAAAATCTGAAGAGGATGTTTTTGAAAGGGCGGACGGCACAAAAGATTGGAGTCGGTGGGAAGCGCGTCCGTGGTATAGCAGTATGGGTGAAATTGGCGGTATCATCATCTTTTCAGAACCGATCGCCCAGCGCAAGCAATTTGAGGCGGTGTTGCGCGAGAGTAACGAACGCTTTCGGCTTGCCTTTAAGAATGCGCCTATCGGCATGGCAGTAGTTTCTCCAGAAGGAAAATTTCTACAGGTCAATCGCGCTTTGTGCGAAATTGTCGGCTATAGCGCGGCAGAGCTTGAAGGTACTACTTTTCAGGAGATTACCTATTCCGAAGATTTGGAAGCAGATCTTAGCTATATGCATCGGATGCTTGCGGGGGAAATTCGCACTTACCAGATGGAAAAACGATATCTTCACAAAGACGGACATCTCGTCTGGGTTTTGTTGAATGGTTCGTTGGTGCGTGACGCAGAAAGCAAACCGCTCTATTTTATCGCTCAAATTCAAGACATTACCGAAAGCAAACAACACCAACAAACTCTAGAAGCGTCTTTGCGAGAAAAAGAAGTGCTGCTCAAAGAAATTCACCACCGGGTTAAAAATAATTTACAGGTAATTTGTAGCTTGCTGAGACTGCAGTCCCGCTCCATCGAAGATCCGCAAGTTAAGGCTCTTTTTGCCGAGAGTCAAAATCGGGTTAAGTCCATGGCGCTGGTTCACGAACAGCTCTATCAATCCCCAAATTTTTACCGTCTCAATTTGGCAAAATATCTGCGAAATTTAGGGGGCAATTTGCTGAGGAGTTATGCAGTTAACAACCAGAATGTTACCATAAACACAGAAGTAATAGATACTTTTTTTTTAGATATGGATTCCGCCGTTCCTTTGGGTTTAATTATTAACGAATTAATTTCTAATGCTCTAAAATATGCTTTTGCTCCAGAAATTTCGGGTAAAATTTTGATTGCAGCAACCACAGATGCTAAGGATAATTTGGTGTTGACTGTGAGGGATAACGGTAAAGGTTTGCCAGAAGACTACGATTTAAAACGCAGCCAAAGTTTGGGATTGGCTTTAGTACAAGATTTAGTTTCTCAGCTTCGAGGAACTCTGGAAGTTACTGAGGATTCTGGCACTAAATTTATGATGATATTAACTAAAATAAAGGCAAACAAATAATGTTAACCGTTCCTGTAATGAAGACGACTGCTACTTTGTTGGTAGTCGAAGATGAAATTATAGTCGCTAGGGATCTACAAGCTACTCTAGAAGACTTAGGTTACTCGGTGCCAGAAATTGCTGACTCGGGAGAAATGGCAATTCAATTTGCGGTGGAAATTAGACCAAATTTAGTATTAATGGATATCCGCTTGAAAGGAGAAATAGATGGCATTACTGCAGCGAGTATTGTCTCTCAAGAGTTAGAAATTCCCGTGGTTTATATGACGGCTAATACGGATGAAAATACTTTGGCGCGAGCTAAATTAACGGGTCCGTTTGGCTATATTATCAAACCTTATGAAGAAAAAGAATTGCACGCTACTATTGAGATTGCCCTCCACAAATACGAGATGGACAAACAGGTGCGCTCTGAGGCTAAATGGCTTTCTACGGTTCTCAGAAGTCTTGGGGATGCGGTAATTGTTACGGATACTGCGGGAACTATTACTTTTATTAATTCCGTGGCGGAGGAACTTACTGGATGGTCTATTAAGGATGCTATTGGTAAGGAGATAACGGAAGTTTTCCAGATTATCGAGGAAACTACCCGACAAGCTGTTTCTAATCCTTTAATTGAAGCTTTAGAAACGGGTAAAATTTGCCGCTTGCCAGATGATACTTTACTGTTGAAAAAAAATGGTGCGGAAGTTTCTATAGATGATAGCGCTGCACCTTTGCTAGAGGGTGGAGGAAAGATTACGGGGGGTGTTTTAGTCTTTCGCGATCTTACAGCTCGCAAATTAGTTGCGGAAAAACTGCGCTTTCAAGCTTTTAACGATTCCCTAACAAAGCTGCCAAACCGCGCTTGGTTTATGGAAAGATTGCAGAAGGCGTGCGATCGCGCTCGGGAAAATCCCGATTATTTATTTGCAGTGCTATTTTTAGATTTAGATCGTTTTAAACTCGTTAACGATAATTTAGGCTCTAGTTTCGGCGATCGCCTTCTCATCGCGGTTGCTTCCAAACTTTCAGAGTTAACTCGCCAAAGCGATGTCGTTGCCCGTTGGGGAGGAGATAAGTTTGTTATCTTGCTAGAAAATGTCGTCAATGTCGAAGAAGCTTGTCAAGTGGCCCAACGCATTCAAAGGGAATTGATGTTACCAATCGAGCTCCAAGAACACGAGGTTTTTACTAGCGCCAGTATAGGCATTGCCTCAAGCTCCGCCGATTATCAAACAACGGAAGATTTGTTACAAAATGCTACTATTGCCAGTAATGGCGCTAAAGCTCGCGGGCAAGGACGCTATCAAGTGTTCGATCGCTCCATGCGCGATCGGGTTGAGTCTCTGTTGCAATTAGAAAAGGATCTGCGACGGGCGATCGGGCGCGACGAGTTAGTAATTTATTACCAACCGATTGTTTGTTTGACCGCTGGAAACATTAAAGGTTTTGAGGCTTTAGTGCGCTGGAATCACCCCCAACGAGGATTGCTCTTGCCCCAAGATTTTATCCCGGTGGCGGAAGAAACTGGGTTAATTATTAGTCTGGATTGGTGGATTTTACGCGAAGCTTGTCGTCAAATGCGCTCTTGGCAAGATACTTTTGAAAGTCTGCCGGATTTAACGATCGCCGCTAATCTTTCGAGCAAGCATTTTGCGCTACCAAAAATAGTTGCTAAAATTGAACAAACTTTAGAAACAACCGGTCTAGAACCTCGCTATTTGAGCTTAGAAATTACAGAAAAAGCTCTGCTGGAAAATGCCGATGTCGTGCGGCCAAAGCTATCTCAACTCAAAGATTTAGAAGTTGGTTTGTCTCTCGACGATTTTGGCACTGGTTATTCTTCTTTAAGTTATCTGCATGGCTTTACGTTAAATAGTATTAAAATTGACCGTATTTTGATTGGTAAAATCCCCGGCGATCGCCCCATTTTAGAAATCGTCCGCACTATCGTGCAGCTAGCTCGTTCTTTAAATATGAGGGCGATCGCTGAAGGTGTCGAGACGGAAGAACAATTAGCTATTCTCAAGGAAATTGGCTGCGAATTGGGACAGGGCTATTTTTTCTATCAACCTTTATCTGCCGAAGAAGTAGAGAGACAAATTTTGGGTGCATTTCAATTTTGAAGAAAACCAAGAGTTTACCGTGTTTTGCTAATGGCTAATTGTCAATTGCTAATTGTTGGTTGTTAATCCTAACCATTAGCGATTAGCAATTAGCCTGTCTTCAATTAGCCCCCATTCCCAAAATTGCTAAGTCCGCTATAACCGGATAACTGCGATAACTCTTCTAAAGAGCGCACTCCGACGTACAATTGACCGTCAACTTCCCAAGTAGGATAGTTTTGGATTTTGGCGGCTTGACATAATTGAGGTTGAGGATTTTTACCTTCGGGAGCGCATTCGATATAAGTAAGTTTGGCGACTGCTTCTTTGCCAAATAATTGTTTTTGAGCTCGACAAGCATTGCACCAAACAGCGCCGTACATTTTAATTCCTTTTTCTGTTAAATGTTCTGCTAAAGCAATATTAGCTGGAGCGGAATTAGTAGTTATGGCATAAGTACCTTGTTCGGCACGAGGACTGTTAATTGGGGAGTAAACTGCTAAGGTACCAATTAATGTTACCATCGCGACAATAACGCCGAGAAAAATTAATTGTCCGATGTCTTCCCAATTTCGACCGATTAAAACTAAAATCAATAAAGCTAAAGAACAAATTGCCGAACCAACGCAATAGAAACAAAATGATTTAATAACGGCTATCATTAAATATATTAAATAACCGCTAAAAATAGTCATTGATGCGGCACCGACAAACATCAACAACCAGGTTTTTTCTTCCGCTTGCGATCGCAATCCTTTATTAGATTCGGGATTGATTAACCAAGGTCCAACCGCCATCGCCCCCATGCCAGAATAAGCTAAAAAACCAAACAGGGCCAAGGGCAAACCCAAGACCACGGCGTAGGGGCTTTCCAAGACTTTATCGCAGCCTGTAACCGGACAGGCTGCCACGCCTCCAGCTAGTTTAACTGCGGTAAGATAAGCGGTAATAACCGCACCAAGGGCTGCGATACTGGCAATAATAAACCTAGATTTACGGTGAATCCAAGGTTGAGAACGTTGCCGCATAATAACCTCCTTATTTTTTTATTGGGTGCCGTGGCGGCCCACGGTTAATTGAATTTTAACATAGAGGAGAGCGATCGCCCTTACTTCTATAGCAAAATGTTGTTTAAGCTTCGATTAAAACTCGCAAATCTCCTTGCAGCTTCACCACCCGACAAATAGTAGAATCTCCCGCTTTTTCTAAGTCTAAATCGATTAAACTCGAACCTGCTTTGAGGTTTTGTACGGATAAGCGATCGATGAATTGAGGTAAAGTTGGATTCTTTAAAATCAGACAATTATTAACAGCATCGGGAATGGGATTAACCGTCATTTGCAACAATTGAAAAATGCTGCCGGTTGCCCATGCTTGGGGAGAACAAGCTACCGGATATTGAGTCGAACTTCCGTTAGCTTCCCGTTTGAAACCGCAGAATAATTCTGGTGGTCGATTGTTTGGTTGGAGTTTGGTCATGTCTATTAAGCCTCCGGCAATGTCAAAAGCTTGCTCCACTCTGCCCAGACTGCGCAAACCTACGGCAGTTAAGGCGCTGTCGTGGGGCCACACGGAACCCAAATGATAGCCCATGGGGTTGTAGGCGGGGGAAAGATTGCTGAGAGTGCGAATGCCCCAGCCGCTAAACAGATCTTTTGCACCCAAGCGATCGCTCGTTGCTTGGGCTTTTTCTGGTGTGAAAATTCCTAACTGCAAGCAATGTCCGGGGTTAGAGGTAACGCTGTCGATGGCGTTGCCGTTTTGATCTAAAGCTAGGGCGCAATAATTTTCCGACTCCACCCAAAAATCGCGGTTAAACCTTTCTTTAAGTTCTGCTGCTTCTAACTCCCACTTTTGGGCTAACTCTGGACGTTCGAGAATCTTAGCGAGAAGGCTCATGCGCGTTTTGGCAGCATAGACATAGCCTTGCACTTCGCAGAGGGCAATCGGCCCTTCTGCTAATTGACCTTTGCTGTTGACTATACAATCGCCGGAATCTTTCCAACCTTGATTTTGAATGCCCCCAGAGGAATGCCGCAAATAGCTTAAATATCCCGTTTCTAGGCATTCCGAGTCAATCCAGTTGAGGGCGGCGATCGCGTTGGGCCACAACCGTTCTATGGTTTCTTTATCTCCCGTCCAGGCGTAATAGTCGGCATACAGCATCAACCACAGGGGGGTAGCATCAATGCTACCGTAGTAGGGAGTATGGGGAATTTCTCCACAGCGGGCAAGTTCTCCCGATCGCAGTTCGTGTAAAATTTTGCCTGGAGATTCATCGTGCCAGTCGCTATTGATGGTTCCTTGGTAGGCAGCTAAGGCGATTAAAGTATCCTTAGCAATTGTCGGAGCGAACATTAAAGTTTGAGAAGCCGCTATTAACGAATCCCTGCCAAAAAGAGTAGAAAACAAAGGGATTCCTGCTACTAAAATTTTTCCTTCCCCAAAAGATTGCAACAACAAATAAAGGTCTTTTTCTGCTTGTTCGATTACTCGATTTAGAGAATGTTCGTTAGTTCTAATTCGCGTTATTTTTTGATGCCATTCTTCCCATTCTTTCCTGGCATTTTCCTCAGCTTTTTCCCAATTAGAATCGAAAGCAACCTTAGAATTAGGTTCGTTGTTGGTATAGGTTTGCAAGGTGTAGCCCAACTTAATTGTTTCTTGGCTGGCAATTTCGAGCTGCCAAATAACTGTATTTCCGCGAATTTCATCGGGCTGGCGAACAAATTCGATTCTCGATTCCATTAAGGAATTATCCAAACCTTCATAAGCGAGTTTTAGATAGTTTTCTTTTGGGGATGCCGCCTGTAATTTTTGTCCTCTTGCGGCACGAGTGCTAAACTTTCTGACTTCAAATAAATCCTGAAAATCGGCATCGAAACTCAGGCTTATTTTTAAGTTAACTACATGAGTATTATAGTTTCTAATTTCGATATTTTCCAACAAACCGCCGCGCAGTAATATTTGCCGTTTGATGCCGATACTATCTGCTTTTAAGAAGTTACTAATTTCCTGGTTGGTGCAGCGAACTACCAGAGAATATTCCGTTTCGACAGAACTGTTGAAAAGTACGGGAGATTCTCCTTCGATTTGTAATTCAGAACGGCTGAGAAACCTCGTATCGCGACTGAATAAGCCGGTAACTGTCCGTTTTTGACTTTCGGCGCGGCAGGCAACGTTACCCAGTTGGTCGGTAATGAAAAATAAGTCGTTGTCTTTAACAACTAGGGTAGGTGGCCTTTGAAAATCTACAGCGGACGGCCATTCTTGATAGGCTGAATCTGAGGAATTAACAAAAGTTTGACCGTAAAATTCGTAGGTTGTTTGTGTCATTGTTGTTGGTTGTTGGTTGTTAATTGTTTGTTAGTTGGGAGGAGCCCCCGCCCGCCCCCCGACCTCGCCCTTTTTAAGCTTATCATTACTCGCATAATTCTTGACAATCTTGAAAGCCTTATTTTGCAAGGGTTTCTACCTTTTCTTGACCCTTGGAGCTTGACTTTTGCAGCAATTTATGCTGCTCCTCCTTTACCCCCTCTCCGCGTCCGGTGCGTCCGGTGCGTCCCTGACAAATGTTAAGAAATATGCGAGTAAGGCATAGCTTTTTAAGGGGGGGAGGGGGGGAGGGGGGGAGCGAAAAACTTCTCAAGGATTCAAAAAAAAACCGGGATCTGACGTACCAAAAATACTTCAGAAAAAACCCGGTTATTGTTAAAGATTTTTATCTCAGAAACCTGGTTTCTCAAAGAAACCGGGTTTCTTGACGAAAGTAAAATTGAATTCTAGGCTACCCTTGCCAACTCAATTTCAGTGCTATTGAGATGACCGTTTTGGGCAAAATGTTTTTCTAAAACTTGGCGATAAACTTCTTCGTAACCATCCACCATTTGAGCAACGCCAAAATTATCTAAAACGTGTTGGCGGCAAGAGTGACGATCTAAGGCAGCAACTTTGCTAACTGCGGCTACCATCTCATCAATGTTGTTACATAAAAATCCGGTTTTACCGTCAACAATTACCTCTGGCGCTGCCCCCATTGACATAGCAATTACGGGAGTACCGGTTGCCATCGATTCGGTCATTACTAAGCCAAAAGGTTCGCGCCAATTAATGGGGAAAAGGGTAGCCACGGCACCGCCGATTAAATTGCTTTTTTCTTCTTGGCCGATTTCTCCGATTAATTGAATTTGTTTGCCATCGACGTGAGGTAAAACTTGGGTTTCAAAAAATTCGCGATCGACGTCATCCACTTTGCAAGCCATTTTCAAACGCCACCCGGCACGCTTGGCTATTTCAATGGCGCGAACGGGGCCTTTTTCTGGGGACACTCGCCCTAAAAAGGCTAAGTAAGGTTCGCGATCGCTTTGGGGGTGGAAGTTGTAACTATTGAGGTCAATGCCGTTATAAACGGTAGCTACATAGTTGAGTTCGGGTAGAGGTTCCCGCTGAGAGTTGGAAATGCTAACGTAGTTTAGGTGCTTAGATTGAGCAAATACCTGTTTGTTGTCAGCATAAAACTGTCCGTGGAGGGTATGAACCGTTGTCCTTTTGACAAAGTTGGCGTAAGCTAAAGCTGGATAATCAACGTGGGAGTGAATGATGTCAAATTCGTTCGCTTGTTGATAGACTCGATTGAGTTCTAGGGTTAAATAAGCGTTATAGTCTTTAATGCTGGGATCGGTTCGCGTGGCTCGGGGATAGACCGACTCTAATTTTGCTAAGGTTTGAGAATCGCCAGAAGCGAATAGAGTGACTTCGTGACCTCGACGCACTAATTCATCTGTGAGTAAGGCTACGACTAATTCAATCCCACCATAAGCAATGGGGGGTATTCTTTCTGCAAGAGGAGCAACTTGAGCAATCCGCATATTTAAACCTCCTAAGTTCTGATAAGTAATATAGGACTGACTGTCGGGAACGAAAAATTCAGTTCTAGCAAAGGTTTGAGGCAGCTTCCATGTCGAGAAAATGCGACGTTTTAGGCTTTAGCGCCCGAAAAACGACTTTTCTTCCCTTTTGCATGCATGCCACACGAACTCTTGCCGGACTAGCTAACCAACTTTTGCTTATCTACGTCTAATATAGCAGATTTACTTCTAATATGTCTAACAATAGTTAAAACATTTGGTAAAAATAAAGCTAAAACCTGCATTCTACCGTCGGGGATCGAAAACTTTATTTTGCAAGAGTGATATAAACCGCACTAAAGGTAGTACTATCCACACCCATAAAACAAATACTTTGTCTGTTGCCCAAGCGATCGCCCCCTTGACTCTCTAGTTAACTGGAGGGTTTATAATGGTCGTTAGCCGGTCAAGTATTCTCAGAAAATCAGAAACCCGGTTTTTTGAAAAAACCGGGTTTCTTGACTTTTTTGAAAAAACCGAGTTTCACAGGCCGGTCCTCTAGAACGGACCATAAAAGGAGAAAACCCATGAAACGCAGACAATTTATAACCTTAACGTTAAGCACCTCTATCGTTGGGGCGGTTTTTCTGACTAGATACGCCTCCGGCCAGTCCAACGCCCAATTGGCCTCCCCACAAAGCTATGCCAGTCAAGACGGTCTGTTGGACGTTTCCTTGGGGGCCAACTACGGCCCGGTGTCCCTGGGGGGCCAACAGGCCAATCTGCTCAATTACAACGGACGAGTCCCCGGCCCCCTGTTGGAGGCGCGACCTGGAGATACGGTTCGCATCCGCTTTACTAATAACCTGCCCCAACCGACTAACCTCCACTATCACGGCCTCCACATTTCCCCCACTGGCATTGCCGATAATGTTTTTCTCAAAGTTCCTTCTGGAGAAACTTTTAATTACGAGTTTGCCATTCCTAACAATCATCCGGCGGGCACTTTCTGGTATCATCCTCACTTGCACGGTTTGGTCGCCGACCAGGTAGCTGGCGGTTTGGCAGGCTTATTAGTAGTGCGCGGCGAGTTAGATGACATCCCAGAAGTAGCTGCAGCTAAAGAACAATTTCTGGTGTTACAAGATTTTGAATTGACAGGCGGCGGCGAGCTGGTAACTCCAAACCGAATGCAAAGAATGATGGGCAGGGAGGGCAGTCTTGTTACTGTCAGCGGTGGAGTTAACCCGAGTTTGTCGGTTCCTGCCGGCGGGTTGTTGCGCTTGCGGTTGTTAAATGCTTCGGTTTCTCGCTTCTATCGTTTGAGTTTGGAAGAGCATCCTTTTTATCTTATCGCCACCGATGGCGGCGCTGTGGAACGACCGCTGGAACTTAAGGAAATACTTTTGACGCCGGGGGAACGAGTGGAAGTGTTAGTGCGCGGGGACAGGGAACCGGGACAATATCGTTTGTTGAATTTGCCTTACGATCGCGGCGGCATGATGATGGGCGGCGGTATGATGGGCGGCGGCGGCATGATGGGCGGCGGCGGCATGATGGGCGGCGGCGGCATGATGGGCGGCGGCATGAGGGGCGGTAGAACTGGTAGGGCTTCAAGTTCGGAGGTTTTGGCGACTTTGACTTATAGCGATCGCCTTTCAACTCCTCTTCCTTTACCCGAAAAACTCTTGCCAGTAGAACAGTTACCGGAACCGAAGAGGGTGCGTTCTTTTCTGTTAAACCACGGCATGGCACCGGGCATGGGCATGGTTTTTTTGATTAACGGTCGGATGTTCGAGCATGACCGAGTGGATACTGCGGTACAGTTGAACGAGGTGGAAGATTGGGAACTTACTAATAATGGAATGATGGACCATCCTTTCCATTTGCATCTTAATCATTTTCAGGTTATTAGTCGGAATGGGATAGCAGAGGGCGATCGCTCTTGGAAAGATATGGTTTTACTGAAAACTGGCGAAGTGGTGCGGGTTCGAGTTCCATTTCGGGATTTTGCCGGGAAAACTGTTTATCACTGTCACATTTTAGACCACGAAGATTTGGGGATGATGGGTACTTTGGAAATTAAGAGTTAATGGATTTGGGATTTGGGATTTTACACAGCTCGATCTAAAATCCAAATTTGACAAATTTTACTGCTCGATACTATAATGAATCTCTCAAAACAAGAAGGTTTGAATTTATGGCTTGCCAAGGAGAAAACTAAGGGTTTTGAGCGAAAACTCAGAAATTGTAGAACAGAATATTAGGGATTCAAGCCTCACGGTAGGAAGCGGCTGTGAATGGCAAGGTAATGGATCGGAACCCCAGTGGGATAATCCGAAGTCAACTAAGGCTTATGACCATATCAACCGCCATCACGGTTCCAAACTGAAACCCCATAAACTTACGGGAAGAGCAGCTAGAACTAATGATGACCGGAAAAATGGGTCGGGGGCCTCGCCCTTTTAGGGCGACTTTTCTGTAAACTCTTTGGCCTTTTCTATTTCTTCATTTGGTATCGAGTCTATCCACTCCTCAACTATTTGAGTTAAGGTTTTGTCCTTTAATACTGCGTATAATCTTAACTTATCTGAACGTCTTTCTGATATCCGAACATTTAATCTTTTTGTTTTCATTTTGTTATCCCAATGTATTAATCAGATGTTAACATAGAAAATTATATTGGAGGGAAAAATGAGGGCGCGTTATAAGTACAGAATTTATCCCAATGATGTCCAAAAGAAAGTATTAGCCAAGTTGTTTGGCTGTTGTCGTGTAGTTTGGAATGATGCTTTGGCTCATTGTTTAGAATTAAGAAAGCAAGGAGTTAAAAAACCGAGTAATGGAGATTTGCAAAAACAATTCATTACTCAAGCGAAATTAACTGAAGATAGAGTTTGGTTAAAAGAGGTTTCTAATATTCCTTTGCAACAGTCATTAAACGACTTAAATCAAGCTTACGATAATTTCTTTAATAGCTGCAAAGGGAAACGTAAAGGGAAAAAAGTTAATCCTCCTAAGTTCAAAAGCAGAAAGAACAAACAATCTGCCCGTTTCAGAAGAGATGGTTTTAAAATTCACCAGCACAATAAAATTTACTTGGCTAAAATTGGCAAAGTAAAAATAGTTTGGTCAAGACAATTACCATCGGAACCTTCGTCGGTAACTGTTATTAAAGATGCAGCTAATAGATATTTTCTGAGTTTTGTAGTTGAAACTCAGGCAGAACCGTTAGAAGCAAACAGTCAATCTGTTGGTATAGATTTAGGCATCACCACTTTTGCTACATTAAGTAATGGGGAAAGAGTTAATGCTCCCAAACCTTTAAAGAAAAATCTCAAGAAACTTAAACGGTTTCAAAAGTCATTATCTCGTTGTCAAAAAGGTTCTAAAAGACGGGAAAAAGCCAGGTTAAAAGTTGCTAAACTTCATGGCAAGATTAAGGATATTCGAGAAGACTTTCTTCATAAATTGTCAACCAGGATAACTCGTGAAAACCAAACGATTGTGCTGGAAGATTTGAAGGTCTCAGCCATGGTTAAAAATCGTAAACTATCCCGTGCTATTTCTGATTTGGGATGGCGTTCTTTTCGTACAATGCTAGAGTATAAAGCCAACAAGTACAGTAGAGAATTTCAAGTTATTAATCCTTGGGAACCGACGAGTCAAAAATGTTCTCATTGCGGTTTTAATGGCGGTAAGAAAGAATTAGATATACGGGAATGGGTTTGTTTGAACTGTGGTACTCAGCATGATAGAGATATTAATGCAGCAATTAACATCTTGAGTGCGGGTAATGCAATACTAAAACCTATTCCAGAACCAGTTGTAGTTTCTGCGATCGCCAAACAAGAAACTCCTTCTCAACTTTTAGACACTCCCGTACAACTTGATTTATTTAAAGTCGCCGAGGGGCAGCCGGAGACTAATAAAAAACGGACATCGAGGAAACGTAAATCTACTCGTAAAAAGGTAGTTGATTCCGATGAAATGTCAACCCAACCTGAGTTTAATCAACTTAATTTGTTTGATTAAGCAATAGAGGAATCCTCGCGCCTGATAGCCGAGGAGGATGTCAACCCGATATTTGTATGTTGTTTGAAGATAGATTTCCCGAACAAATTTTCCAACTATCCCAGGGGCAAGAAATCGAATTATTTTTCCCAGAAAGCAGTCGGACGGTTATCAATTTCATACCAGCGGGTAACAAAATTAACTGCATTTTGAATAAGTTTGGAACTCGAAGCGATCGCTATGAGTGTGAATTGGAAACGGAGCAAGTTTTGAAAACCTTAAAAAGCTTTCTGGAAGAAGTAATGCAGTTAGCTATGGAAGGAGGTTATATTACCCCAGAAGAAAAACAAGAGTTTCTGATGCCGACAAACAAGGCAAAGTTAGAGCTTTCTCTGGGTAGGTAATAGCTAATAGCTAATAGGTAATAGGTAATTTGGCAGCCCGCGGATAGGCAATTAACAATTGACAACTGACAATTGACAATTAGCAACCATAGCCAAATTCGGAGCCCTTAGTTACAATTAGGGGTTATCAGCCCTAAACGGCTACAATTCCGATAAACCCAATAAACCCGGCAAGGGAGGAAGAGCGATCGTGAAAACCCAAAAATGGCATCCCATATTTGCTTTGATGGTGGCAGTCAATACCGCCATTGCCCCTGGATTCTTAATTAATCAAAAAATTAGACCGGCAGGGGCGCAAACTATCTTTGAAGATATTCAAGATAATTGGGCGAAAAATTGCATCCAACAATTAATCGAAAAAGAGATTATTTCCGGTTATTATGAAGACCAAACATTTCGCCCCAATTTGCCGATGACGAGGGCGCAATTTGCGGCAACGATCGCCCGGGCTTTTCCTAATGCCGAATTGGTGCGCGAAGAAATAGAGTTTGTCGATGTTCCTACAGATTTTTGGGGCGCAGATGCCATCCAAAAAGCTTATCGAACCGGTTTTATGTCCGGTTATATTGCTAGAAATTTTAATCCGACTAGGGAGATAAGTCGGGCAGAAGTTTTAATGTCTTTAGTTGATGGATTGAAGTATCAAGCTAAAGATTTAGAAGTAGAAAATTTGGGGGGTATTTTTGACGATGCAGCCCAAATTCCTGATGGGGCAGAAGAGGCGATCGCTGCAGCTACAGAACGGGGAATAGTTGTTAATTATCCCCAGGTTAAAAACCTCGCCCCCACTCGCAAAGCTACTCGGGCAGAAGTGGCGGGTTTTCTCTGTCAAGCTTTGGCAAATCCTGCGGGAACTAACGAGGTAATTATTAGCAGCGTTCCTTCGGAATATATCGCTAAAGTTGGCGGCTTACCTTCTCCCATCGCTCGCGAAACTTCTCCGAGTTCCACTCCATCTCCAACACCTAATTATAACGCCGTCAAAACCGTGCGAGTTGGGAACGTATTGGCCGAAGTTGCTTACGAAAAGGATAGCGATTCAGAAGAGGGGAAAAATTTCCGCTTAAAAATAGTTCGCGACGGTGAAACTCTTGTCGAAGAAATGCTGTTTAAACGAGAAAATGCAGGGGTAGCTACGGGCATTTTATCAAATTTAAAATTGCAGGATTTAGACGGGGATAAAGAGTTAGAAGTGCTGATAGATGTAGCTGTTACTAATAGCAGTATGCCAAAAGGTTCTTATTCTTTTATTTTCGAGACTGCCGTTAGTGAGGCAGAAATTAGCTATCAAAAAGTCCAACATTATTGGGGGGATTTTGATTACGAATTGACAGATTTAGATGAGAATAAAATCCCAGAATTTCAAGGGGTGGATGGAAGATTTGCTAATGCTTTTGCCAGTTATAAAGGCGATGAATTTTTGCCTTTGCGAATCTGGGAATATCGCCAGGGTAAAATGAGGGAAGTTACTAAAGAATTTCCCATCGAAGTTAATACCCGGGCTTCGGAACTTTGGCAAGAGTTGAACCGACGAATTGCGACCAATGAAGAAATTAAAGGAATCTTAGCTTCTTACATCGCCAATAAATACATTGTTGGAGGAGGGGAAACTGTCTGGAAGTTGGTAGAAAAGCTTTATCAAGGCAGCGATCGCGAAGCTTATTTTGCCAGCGTTCGGCAATTTCTTCTGGCAAACGGTTATAACAAAAATGACGGTATAAACCCTCCGCCAATGCCGCCAATTCCTACGGCAACTTCTCCACAAAATCAATCTCAACCGGAAGGAGAAACAACAGAGGCAACCTCGGAAAATCCTCCTCTTAATAATTCTAATAGTTCGGAAACTAACCCAGTTGAAAATCTCCAAGAAGAATTAAAGAAGAGAATCAATTCCACAGCTTCTCCTCTTAATAATTCGGAAACAAACGAGGTGGAAAATTCCTCAGAAGAAGAGACAGAAGAAATAGAAGCAACAGCAGAGGTAGAGGCAGAAATTGATGATAATTCCCAAAATTCTCCTCTGGTTCGACCAGAAACTAACCCGGTAGAAGAAGAAAAGGTAGAGGAGGCAGTTTCAGAAACTAACGAGGAGGAAACATCCGAGGTTTCTCCTAATAGCGAAACGCGAGATACTACTACTATTGTTTTAGACGAACCACCGGAAGAAATGGCGGTTAACGGGCAAGATGCCCGTTCTACGGAGGAAGAAAACCCACCGACGGACATCAGCGATCTGCTAGGGAATGACGCGGAAGAAACGACAGTTGCCGAAATGACCGATAAGGTAGCGATCGCCCCTCGGTTAGTACGCTCTCTATCGAACGGGGAAAATAGCTCCGTACTATCGTTAGCTATTAGTACGGATGGAGAAATTTTAGCCAGCAGCAGCGGTAAAGAAATTAAACTCTGGGAACTCCCAACGGGGAAACTGTTACGCACTATGTCAGGTCACGGGGGGGACGTGCGAACTTTGGCAATTTCTCCCGACGGGGAAGCGGTGGCAAGCGGCAGCGGCGACGGAACGATCCGTTTTTGGGACGTGGAGACGGGGGAATTATTAGATACTCTCCCCGACGCGGGATGGGTGACGGCCCTGGGATTTAGCGATCGCGGCAATAAACTCCTAAGTTCGGCCTCCGGACGGTCTCTTCAGGTATGGGATGTCTGGCGGGGGCGATCGCTCTATTCTCTCAACGGCATCGGTCCCATCGCCTTCGCCCGCAACGGCAACCTGGCGGCAACGGGAGGCGGACGGGCAGCGATCCGTTTGTGGGACGTTCCGGGGGGGCAACTGCTGAGGAATATCGCCATACCGAGTTCCAAAGAAGGCGTAACGGCGATCGCTCTTACCGAAGACGGGGAAACTCTGGTTCACGCCATCTCCGAGAGCAACAGAATTTTTGTTTGGAACCTGGAGACGGGGGAACTTCGCCATACTCTCGACGGACACGAGGGCGAAGTGGAGGCTATAGTAATAAGTCCCGACGGCAAACTATTTGCCAGCAGCAGCGAAAACGGAACGATTATCCTCTGGGAGCTCGCCAGCGGTCGGAAGTTGAAAGCGATGGAAGGGAAGGGGGCGATCGTCTTTTCTCCCGATAGCGAGACTCTCATCGGTGTCGGCGGGGATAATCAAATTCAGGTTTGGAGCATTTATGCCCCCAGACAAGAAGCATCTGTTCGCCCATAGGCGATTAAGTAGGGTCTGCTGAATAAATCGAAAAAACTCTGGGGGGTGGGGAGGGACCG
>CAZUCT010000158.1:0-17338 GCA_964619285.1 uncultured bacterium
GCGATACCGGAGGAGTCGGCGATGGCGGAGGAGTCGGCGATGGCGGAGGAGTCGGAGCGGGAGGTGCAGGCCGAGGGTTGGAAGGCTCGGGCCTTAACACTGGTCCATCGGGTTCCGAAGGCTCGGGCCTTAACACCGGTCCATCGGGTTCCGAAGGCTCGGGCCTTAACACCGGTCCATCGGGTTCCGAAGGTGCGGGGGGTTCCGAAGGTGCGGGGGGTTCCGAAGGTGCGGGGGGTTCTGAAGGTGCGGGGGGTTCTGAGGGTGCGGGGGTTGCTGTTGTCGCAATGGAGATATTGCCTTGAATGTAGGTTGCGGGGGGCACGGGTACTGTAAAATCCGATACGGTGTCGCTGCCAGTAATAATCGCGCCTGCGGTGCCGTTGTTAGCGGATGCGGGAGAATTGCCGATAATAAACGGTGTAGTTCCACCGCCACCGTGGCGAATAGAAATTGCTCCTCCGTTATCTCCTCCGGCGCTGCACAAACTGGCATCGATGCAGTTACTTCCTTCTACTGTAAAGGTGCCGGTGGCTCGAAATAGGCGATCGCTTTCTATATTAATATTGCCGCCGTCGGTCTCTCCTTGCGTATTGACCCACACGACTTCGATATCGTCGCCTTCGGTCGTTCCATCTGCAACCTGAGAGGCAGATAAAGAAGGCTCGTTATTATTGGTTTGAGCCAAAGTAACGTTTCCCCCCGCCCCGGAGTTGCTACTGGCATCTATTTCGCCGGTAGCGATCGCTCTTCCCGTGACTGCTATCTCTCCCCCCTGACTCTCACCGGAAGAGTTAAGATTTCCCGTGGCAATACTGCCGCCGTCGCTGTCGATGGTAATATTGCCTCCGGTTCCGGTAGGCGAGGAGGAGTTGAGGTTGCCTGCGGTTATGTCTCCCCCGCCGCTATTAATAGTTATGCCACCTTCGGCGACGATATCGGCAGCGTTAAGATTCCCCGATGCTTCCAGTTCTACTGCGCCGAGGTTGCTGGCAGTTACGCTACCTTCTAAATTTAAGCGATCGCCCCCTTGAATGTCGAGGCCGCTTTCTCCTACGGTTATACTAGAGTTGGCATCTATATTTTCTGCCTGGATGGTTAGTCCGGCGAGGGGGCTCGTTGCGCCGACTGCGCTTTCAAAGCTAACGATGCCGTTTGGCGCTTGGATGTTGAGCGGGTTGCTGCCATCGAGGGTATTGTTAAAGGTGATGTTGGCATCGCTGCTGAGGGTTATGTCGTTGAGAATGTTAACTGCATCGCTATAAGTTTGGCTGCCAGTAGTAGTGACGTTGCCGTTTAATTCGGTGCTGCCGCCTTCGTTGGTAGTGAGACTTGCGGCATTTATGCCGTCAAAACTGGTGCGGCCCGTGCTGTTGGCGGTTAAATTGCCTATAGGGGTAGAGCTGCCGATCGCCCCTCCAAGGTTCAGTTCCCCGCTGCCCGCGTTTAAGGTTAGGTTTGCCTCTCCGTCTATGGTGCCTTCTATATTGATGTTCCCGCTGCCGTTGCTTGTATTTAGAGTGACATCGTTACCGTTGAGAACCACATTGCCTTCGATGGTGATGTTTTGGTTGGCGGTGGTAATGTTACCGTTGAGAGTAGCGGCAGCTTTTAGGTCGATGCTGGCATTGTCGATACCTGCGAGATTGCCGTTAACGATAATGGAACCGTTGGGAGATTGGATGGTAACTGGATCCGAGAAGGTCGCACCTTCTGGGGCGATCGCTATTCTACCCGCGCCGTCTTGACGTCCGATGGTAATGCTGCTAAAACCGTTGCTTAATGCTGCGAGGTCGTCTGTAGTCAGGTTTAAGGTTTGGGCGTTGCCGTTGCCGGAAGTGCCGATCGCTATATTTTGCTCCGGCGATGGGGGTTGCAAGAGCAGACTGCCGCTACTCCTTACAGAGTTTTGACCTCCAGTGAAGTTAATCTCGTTGCCGGTAATGCTAATATTGCCGCCCCTGCTTCCTCTGGCATCGACTAGATCTACAATGGCAATAGTACCGTTGCTGCTTTCGAGAGTAATATCTCCGCCGTTGCCGTTTTCCGACGAGACGAAGGATAATATTCTGCCAATCGAGATATTTTCAGCTACAGACAGAGCGATCGCCCCCCCGTTACCCCCAGAGTTGGAACCGGAATCTATGGTTCCGGTGTTTATATCGATACTGCCATCGGTGCTTTCAACGGTAATATTTCCGCCGTTGCCGTTTTCCGACAGGGTTCGGAGGTTACCCGTGGTAATATTACCCCTAGCTCTTATTTCTATAGCCGAGCTATTCCCCGATGCCGATACTGCCACGATGTCGCCAGTCGAGAGCGATCCTTCGCTGTCAATACTAATCTCGCCGCTGCTGCCCCTTCCCGATACCGTACTACCATTATCTTCTCTAAAAGTTGTAGCACCAGAGCGCGCGCTTTCTGTTATAGTTATGTCTCCACCTGCGGCGATGGAAATATCCCCGCCTCGACTGTTAACGGAGCTTGTATCTATTCTACCTTCTAGAAGGAGAGAGTCGGCAGCATCGAGCGCTACCGCTCCTCCATCGCGTTCGACTCCGGTAGATACGATATCTGCTGCAGTTATCTCTCCTGCAGTTGTTTGGATAGAAATACTTCCTCCCCTTCTTTGTCCCGTACTTCTGATAGTACCAGCGAGTTCGATATCCCTTATGGCAGAAAGAGCGATCGCTCCTCCATTACCTTCCTTAGAACTAGAGTTAATGAGATTTCCTTCTATACCGCCTGCGCTTTCTATGCTGCCGTTATTAGAAGTAACCGTTACCGAACCGCCATTGCCCCTACCGTCTGACAAAGAAACTATATTGCCTAAAGTAATATTACCGTCAGCTTCTATAGCGATCGCTCCTCCATTACCCGAAGTCGCATTAGAGCTAACTCGCCCGCCGCTAAAATTTACCCTTCCGCTATTAGAAGTAAGAGATATTTCGCCGCCATTACCTTCGTTGCCGGAAACTGAAAAAATACTGGTTGCGGTAATATCCCCGAATGCATCGACAGCGACATCTCCTCCGTCTCCCGTCTGAGAAAGAGCTTGCAAGTTTTGGGTTGTAACGTTACCGCCAGAAGTGCTAAGAGAAATATTGCCCGCAATACCGTTGCTCTCGAAGTCGCTTATTTGCTGTACGCCAGTGGAAACGTTACCTAGATTAATATTGCCCGCAGTAGAAATATTAATCTCCCCTCCAGTCCCCGACGCTGCGGGGGAAAAGAGATTGCCCGTCCTAATATTTCCCGTTGCAGAAAGAGCGATCGCTCCCCCACTGCCGGAAGGCGAAAGATTGACAGTTTGGATGCTACCTACAGTAATATCTCCGCCAGTGGAGGTTATGCTAATATTCCCCGCGTTATTGCCGACAGTTTCTCTATTGAGACTTTCTGCCAAAATTTGGTTGGCGGTAATATTGCCCGTTGCTTGCAATTGAATATTGCCCGCGCTGCCCCCAGAGGAACCCGAGTTTAAAACTCCAAAAACCTCAAGGTTGCCGTCGATCGCATCGATATTGAGATTGCCGCCATTTCCTTCTGTAGAAAAAGTAATAATCCTGCCGAGAGAAACATCTGCCCCAGAAACAGTCAGATTTCTGCCAGAGGTAAAAATCTCATCTCCCGAGTTCATCGAAAAAGCGCCGATGCCGTCATTATCGGCATCTGCAGTAAAAGTAATATTGCCGCTACCCGCCCGAAATGCCAATCTGTCATCTGCTAAATCTTCGATGGTAATATCGTTGGTTGCTTCTAACAATACATCGGCATTGCCATCGAGTCTTTGGAGGGCGTTTTCTGAAATTGTAAAAGTTTCGCTGCCGTCGCCTTCGAGAATTTGACCGTCTTCCGATAGTTCGCCGTCGTCGCTGCCTCCATCGCCGCTGACGATGACGATATTTTCCGGGTCTAATAGCAAAGTGCCCGTTCTACCGTTGAGGGCAGCGAGGTTGACGTTGCCCCGGTAAATCAGGTGTTCTTTGCCCGACACTTCCACAAAACCGCCGTCGCCAGAGTTGCTGCCGCCAGTGGCGCTGATGTTGCCGTAAAAACCGGTAGTGCCGTCGGACCAAAGAATAACTCTACCGCCGTTACCCCTGTCGGTGGCATCCGCCGAAATTACCGAGTTGCCGTTAACAAAGGTGCGACTGGAGGTAGGCAGAGTTTCTGAAGAGCGAAAGTCGCCGCCAATGCGAACGCTGCCGCCACCTTGGGTACCTTCGGCGTTGAGGTTGGCATTGAAGAGGATAGCGCGATCGCCCGTTAGATTAATTTCCCCACCGACGCCGTTTTGGTTGGCAACGTCGATGTTGCCGGTAACTATAGCGTCTCCGGTTTGGATTTCGCTGCCAGAAGTTAGAACCACCTCGCCACTTTCAGTTCTATAAATTCCCGTGGCACTTTCATTATTAGAACCTGTTAATAATTCGGGTAAAGAAAGAGGATTTAGATTAGGATTAAAACCCGTTTCCGATTCCCCATTTCCAGATATTTCTAAACTTAATAAATGTCCCGTTTGAGAGATTCTTAAAAAATGTTCTCCTGGCACTGCGGCGATAGTAATTTTACCTCCAGGTGCCGACAATTGACCCGTATTAATAACAGTACCGCCGCTGAGGGTCAAACCCTCCCCCGGTTGTAATTCTAAATTGCCGATATTGACAATAGAGCCAGGTTGTGATATATCAAACCTAAAAGCCCTGGGGGTTCCCACCAGGGATTGATAGTCGTTAGCTCCCCAAGAGTTGAACCAACCTCCGGCAAAACCAATGCCAGTAGCGGTAGTTACGCCGAAGGAGGCAGGTACGTTTAAACGAGCGTTGGGGCCGAATATTACTCCGGCAGGATTCATCAGATATAAATTAGAATTACCACCAATTACCTGAATGAGACCGTTAATGCGGGAGGCATCGCCGCCAACGACTCGGCCCAAGATATTGTCGATGGCCGGATTGGAGATAAAACTGGCAACTTGGCCAGGGGAAAGGTTAAACTGTTGGAAACTGTGGAAGAGATTGCTTCCATCTCCAGAGAGAGTACCCCCGCGAATCTGGTATTGATGGCCATCTGGACTGACTGTGGTGCCGGTGGAGGACTGACCGGCTGCAGGGAGGATAGGTTGGGCCAGTGCCCGCCCGCGAGGGTTGCAGCCAAGGAGGAAAAGGGCGGCCAAGAAAGCTTTTAATTGTAAAGGGACTGACTTTATGGGGACCATTTGATTAAAAGTTAAAATTTACCTGGTATTTGCCCCGGTTGCTATAGCCAATATTCTAAAGGATAACGTCGCGACGGTACCCATGACTGTTTCGTAGTAATCGCCAAGGACAATGTTTAACCAATTCCTCATTCCCAATTTCCAATTCCCCCAATTAATTATTGACAATGAAAGCCAAAAATTGTGCTGATAGTTGGAATAGGTTAGCTGCCATAACCAACTGTATTTTGGTCTTAAATAAAGAAGGAATATTTTTAGAAATCATTCCTTTAACTCGACAGAATCTTGATGGGATAAAAATCGAACCTATCGGGAAAAAACTAGAGTATTTTTACGATGTATCCCGGGCAGATTTCCTGAAAAATAATATTAATATTTGTTTGGAGACGCAGGAAATAGTAACCATTGAGTATCAAGCTAACTTAGAAGAAGACAAACTAACTTGGTTGGAGGCAGCTATTTATCCAAAAACTGAAGAAACAGTTATTATCGTTACCCGAAATATTACAGAAGTAAAAATAAGAGAAAATAACTTAAGAGAAACTACCGCTGCCAAACAGCAAACTAACGAACAACTCCAAACTATTTTAGAGGCAGTTCCCGGCTTAGTTTCTTGGATTAATTCAGACCTGCGCTATTTGGAAGTTAATTCCCATTTAGCCGAACTTTACCAATTACCTCAAGAAGAATTTGTCGGCAAAGATATCGGTTTTATTGGCGGCTATAGCGCCGAATTTCCCGAATTCGTGCGAGAGTTTTTTGCCAGGGATGCCACGGTAGCAGTTAGGGAGATGAGTTCTAAATTAAAAACAGAAAATGGCTTGATTTTACATAATTATTTAGTAGTAGCTAAAAAATACAATGGAGGAAAAGCAGCTTGTACGGTCGGAATTGATATTACCGAACACAAAAAGGCTCAAGAAGCTCTAGCGCTAACCCGCAAAGCTGTAGAAAGTTCCAGCGATGCTATTAGCATGGCAGATGCTAATGGCAATCATATTTATCAAAACCGAGCTTTTTCGGAATTATTGAAATATCAAACGGTGGAAGAATTAAATGCCGCAGGAGGCATAGAAATTCTGTTTGTAGTTCCTACAATTTATAGCCAGATTTTCGAGACTATAATGACTGGCACTTCTTGGAGCGGAGAAATTAGAGAACGCTCCCGCAACGGTTTAATAATCGATATTTTTATGCGGGCAGATGCGATTAAAGATTCGGCTGGAAAAATACTCGGTTTTATTTTTATTAGTACGGATATTACCGAACGGAAACGAGCGGAACAAATGTTGCGAGAAAGGGAGGAAAGATTTCGCTGCCTGATAGAAAATGCCACGGATATTATTCAGATTCTCGACGAAGAAGGAATTTGTCGTTATGTTAGTCCTTCTCAAGAGCGGATTTTGGGTTATGCAACTGAAGAAATAATCGGTAAATCAATATTAGAGTTAGTTCATCCAGATGACCGACGGTGGGTAGCTCAAGTAATAGAAGGCACGAGGCAAGAGCCCAAGGCCAGACGGGGATTGGAGGAATATAGAGTCCGACATAAAAACGGCAGGGAATGCGTGTTGGAGGCGGTGGCGACTAATCTGCTGGAGGAACCTTCGGTGGGAGGGATAGTGGTGAATTGTCACGATGTTACGGAGCGCAAGTTGGCGGAAAAACAACTTTTGCATCATGCCCTGTACGACGATCTGACTAATCTGCCCAACCGCGCTTTGTTGATGGACCGATTGGCCCAGGCGCTGACGCGGGCGCAGCGGCATCCTGGTTATCTGTTTGCGGTTTTGCTGGTGGATTTGGATCGGTTTAAGATGGTGAACGAGAGTAACGGTCACGCTACGGGCGATCGCCTTTTGGTCGCGATCGCCAAGCGAATGCAAGCTTGTTTGCGACCGGGAGAGACGGCGGCCCGTCTGGGCAGCGACGAGTTTGCTTTGCTTTTGGAACCGGTCCTGGATCTAGGGGACGCCATCGGTCTGGCGGCCCTGGTTCAAATGGCGATCGCTCAACCTATCGATATCGATGGCGAGCAAATCTCGATCGCTGCGAGTATCGGTATTGCCTTGAGTTCGTCTCAATATCAATTCCCAGCGGAGTTGTTGCGAGATGCTAATATTGCCGTCAATCGAGCAAAGGCGGCGGGTAAGGGCAATTATCAAGTTTTCACCAGTTCCATGTATAACCAAGCTGTAGAAATAATGCAACTGGAAAGAGACTTGCGTCAAGCGGTGGGGATGCTGGAGGATTGGGGCGATCGCAGCGACAATCCTTTCTTTCTTAAATATCAGCCCATTGTTGCCCTCGATACGGGCACTTTGGTCGGTTTTGAGGTTTTGGTTCGCTGGCACCATCCCGATCGCGGTTTTGTCGGTCCCGGACAGTTTATCCCCATCGCCGAGGAAACAGGGGCGATCGTTCCTCTGGGTCATTGGATCTTGCGCGAAGCTTGTCGCCAGATGCATCAATGGCAGGAAACTATCGACTTTACCCAGGAATCTTTATGTCCCAAGTCGGGTACTTCTCTCATCGTCTCGGTTAATCTTTCCGGCAGACAATTTTCTCAACCGGACTTGGTGGGGCAAATTAAACGAGTTTTACAAAAAACCCAGATTAATCCCGAATGTTTGAAGTTAGAAATCACCGAAAGCGTCGTGATGGAAGATGCAGAGTCGGGGGTGGCGATGCTGCGTCAATTGAGGGATCTGGGGATTCAGTTAAGTATAGACGATTTCGGCACCGGTTATTCTTCCCTCAGCTATCTTCACCGCTTCCCCGCCAATACTCTGAAAATCGATAGGTCTTTTGTCAGCAGGATGGGAGCTAATGGAGAAAATACGGAAATCGTGCGGGCGATTTTGGGTTTGGCTCGCAGTCTGGATTTGGACGTGGTGGCGGAGGGGATAGAAACTAGGGAACAGTTGGAGTTACTCCGCCGTTTTGGTTGCGATTTCGGTCAGGGGTATTTTTTCTCGAAACCCCTAGATAAGGAGGCGGCCACTAGGTTGTTGACTAATCCGGTGAGGTGGTAAGCTGTTATACTCGACGCGGCAAGGAATTGCGCTTTTTTTTAGGGGAGGGTGGGGAGTAGGTCCGTGTGGTCCGGCAGGTCCGTTATTGGTCTTCTCTGACACCAGCAGCCATTTATAAAAACTGGGAACATCGAATCTTTGTAAAAATACCAAAAAATTAAATCGAGATGTCGAGCTGAAGGCAAGAGGCAAGAGGCAACAGGGGCCGTGCATTTTACAGGAAAATCCTACAGATGCTCCAGATTATACCCGGCACGGGAAGGAATGAAGCGTATCATGACGAGTGACGAGTATTCAAAAATAGGATTTTTCTTCGAGTCAAAAAACGCAATTCCTGCCCGTGTCAAGTATAATTGACTAACAACGCTGTACCTAGCCAAACAAAGAAACTATATCTTAAAACTTACAAAACATGAAAGTTCAGTCAGTTGAATTAAAATACTTCAAGAAATTTAGATATCTATCCCACGACGTTTTAGACTTTACCAATCCCGAGACTGGATTGGCACGAGATTTGATTCTATTAATAGGAAAAAATGGTTCGGGAAAAACTAGCATTCTCCAAGCAATTGCTGCCACTTTGGGAGCAGCCACCGGTCGATTAAAAAGCCTCTCCGCATTAGATTGGATGGGATATAATTACGAAATTTTAAGCAATGATTGGGGAAGATTTGAACCAGAAGTTAACTTAAAGGTTCAGTTTTCCCAGCCAGAAATTGAAGCAATTCAAGAGTTTTACAGTAAATTACTAGAAATGGGGGGTAACTTACCAATTTCTCCTGCTGAAAGTTATCTCGTTTCTCTCCAGTGGAATTGGAATGCGGAACGTGTTGTAGCAGATACAGATGCACAATTCTTTCAGTTTAAAGGACGAGAATATGCCAAACAGTTGCTTCGTTCTGAAGGTTTTCAAGTATTTGAGCGAGTTGGCAGCGTTTTTTGGTACACCGAACAAAGAACCTCAACCAGTTTAACTACTGAAGATGCCAGTCAGACGTTAGAAATAACTAACGATATTTTGCGCGATCGCCTCTCGAAGTGGCGGCAGTTTCATCAGGATCTCGGACCTGGAGGGAGAATTAAGCAACTACGTCCGGGACAAAAAGATTTATATGCCGAAATAGAGCGAGCCTATCAAGCTGTTTTCCCAGAACGTAATTTCTCTGGACCGGTGCCCCGAGAGCAAGTAGCCGATATTCTGAGCGAACCTTGGTTTTATCTTTACGATACCAAGAACCAGTACGAAATTTCTGAAATGTCTGGGGGCGAACGTGCCGTCTTTCCGATACTGATGGATTTTGCGAATTTTAATATTCATAATTCAGTTATCTTAATTGATGAAATTGAGTTACATCTACATCCACCAATGCAGCAAGCGCTACTGAGGGCTTTACCAAAGTTAGGGAATAACAATCAATTCATCATTACAACCCATTCCGATTATGTGGAACAGCTAGTTCCCGATGCTTATATCGTTCGTTTAGAGGTTGAGTATAGCAAATTTTAAAACTTAATAGTTGTCAATGTCAGAATTATTGTCTAAACTTGATTTATTTAAAACTAACTCCGAGATATAGCAGGTTAAAATATGCCCGACTATTGTCCACGGCAAGCCCCTGCGGCTCTATTGGAGACCTACGTTTCCGAGTGGGAAACAGTAAAAGCATCGATCGCAACCGGCCTGCTTAATAAATGCGGCAACCTGCAGGAGCCGGACAGTTGACTAGCCGCTACCACACAAAGTTAAGGAAAAATGCTATGGCTACCAATGTCCTTGACAACATCGACCTGAAGCACTTGGGAGGACTCCTTCAAAAGTCGCGTAAAAAGTGCGGCATGACCCAGGCCGATGCGGCTAAGGTTATCGATGCCGCCCGTACTACCATAGTCGCCATTGAGAAGGGCGATCGCCGAATTAGACCTGGAGAACTTATCGCCCTCGCCCGCGCTTACGGACAGTCTGTTAGTTATTTCGTTAGACCCCGTCCCGTGGTGGAACCTTTCCAAGTGCAATTTCGAGCGGCGTATAAGCGTAACGAAGAAGAACGAACCCAAATCGAACCGGCTATTTCGGCTCTGGAGGAGTTGTGTCAAAATTATTTAGAACTAGAAGAAATCGTCGAAACTGCCCTGCCGCAAAATTACCCGGCGGAGTACGAAGTCGCCAACGCACCCCTTAAAACAGTTGCAGAGAGCATTGCTATAGCCGAACGCCAGCGGTTAGGACTCGGAGATAGTCCGATTCTACTGCTTCGGGATTTGTTGGAACAAAGCGTGGGGCTGCGAATTTTCTATCTAAGAATGCCGGCGAAATACTCGGGTCTTTATACTTATAACGATCGCTTAGGTGGATGCATCGCGATTAATGCCAACCATCCAGAAGAGCGACGGCGCTGGTCCCTAGCCCACGAATACTTGCACTTTCTCGCCCACCGAAAAAGTGCTGTGTTAGACTTTGACGGTCAGTATCAAAGAGTTCCAGAGACGGAGCGACTGGCGGACGCTTTTCCTCAATATTTCCTGATGCCGACTAATAGTTTGTTGAAGCAGTTTAACGATATCTGCCGCGCTAGCGGTAAGTTTACTCCAGCGAGTTTATTCACTTTGGCAAATTACTACGGCGTTTCTGTAGAAGCGCTCGCCCGTCGGTTAGAAAATATGGAACTGCTGCGGACTGGGACTTATGAAAAGTTGCGCGATCGCGGTCTGAAAGTAAGGAAAGTGCAAGAGGAACTGGGCCTGCAAGAGATTCCCCAGCGATCGGATCTCGCCCCCACTCACTACCAACACCTCGCTATTGAGGCTCTCGATCGCGGTCTGATTACCGAAGGGCGCTTTGCCGATTTTCTCAGGGTTGACCGTTTAGAAGCTCGCCGCATCGCTGAAATGCTGCGGGAGCGATCGGGTGGAACGATGGAGTCCGAGGTCGATTTTGATTTTGCCTTAGAAGCAACGGCGGGGGGCTAGGTGGGATGATGAAAATCGAAGCCTCTCATCTTATACTCGATGCCTGCTGCATCTTGAACTTTTGCGCTTCGGGTAATCTCTTGGGGATTTTGACAGCTATTCCCGCCCGGGTAGCAGTTTCCCGGGTGGTGAAGGATCGGGAGTTACAAACCCTTCCAGGAGTTGGGGACGAAGAGAACGCAGGGGCAAAAGAGTTGGATGCCGCAATTGCCCGAGGACTGCTGGTAGTGGTGGACTTCGAGTCGGAAGAGGAGGAGGCAATCTATATTAACTATGCTGCCGCTCTCGGGGATGACGGGGAGTCTGCCACTGGAGCGATCGCCGTTTGTCGGGCATGGGCGATCGGGACCGACGACAAGCGGGCAAAGTCGTTTTTTGCTCGGGAAGCGCCAAATCTGCAAGTTGTCTCAACTCTGGAACTGGTAAAGTATTGGTCGGAAACGGCAGAAATCGATCGGGCAGCAGTCCGCGATGCTCTTCATGCAATTCGAGTTAAAGGACGATATATGCCACCGAAAAATCATCCTTTGCGCGATTGGTGGGAAATGAGGATAAAACCTCCTGCTGGATAAATCGACATCCAGCAGCGCACCGGCAAAGCATTCGGAGCTAAAATTTAACGATTTTCATCTTTGCCGCCCCAATGCTTTACCCCAACCCTATCTAATTGACGCAAATTTATCGGCCTTGCGAGTTGTCTCTGGCAGTCGATATTTGGGAGAGCATTGCACTACATAATCGATCGCCGTCTCCAAACTAATTTTATGACCGATGGAAACGTAAACTGCCTTAACCTTCCTGCGAGTTCTCACTACGGCCCCGACGACTTCCTCCCCATCCAGTAAAGGTTGCCAACTGCCGCGAGTATCCGCTACCGGTTCGTGTTTGCCGAGTAAAAACGATTTACCGACCCCAATCGTGGGAACATCTATCGATACTCCCAGATGAGAAGCTATCCCCAAACGGCGGGGATGAATCAAACCGTGACCGTCGCAGAGTACGATATCGGGAATAATGTTCAGTTTTTCAAAGGCATCTAAAATTACTGGCAGTTCCCGAAAAGAGAGAAATCCTGGAACGTAAGGAAAAGAGATCGGACGTTGGGCGATCGCTTTATCTATTAGTTTGAGTTTGGGAAAGCTCAGAACTGCTACCGCCCCCTGGCAAAAGTTATCGGAGTAATTATAATCGACATCCACTCCGGCAACGCAAGTAACCTCATCCAGTCGGTCTTCGGTTATCACTTGATGCCGCAATTCTTCTTGAATGGCGATCGCTTCTTCTTCTGTTGTCGGCCAAGATGAGGGTTTTGTGATTTTCATAAAATGAGTAATTGCTAATTGTTAATGGTTAATTGCTAATGGTTAATTGCTAATTGCTAATTGTTAATTGTTAATTGATGTTAAAGGTCGCAGCATTTCGCTAACTTTAATAGTTAAGTTGGGAAATGCTACGGGGGAAATTGTCGCATCATCTGACAATATTTGTTCGTTTTGATAACCCGTTGCTGTGGGTTCTCGGAAGGCATACAGTTTTCTATTAGTAATGTCTAAAACCCAATAATCGTTAATGCCTGCTTTGGCGTAAACCTTAGCTTTAAATTCCGTATCTCGTTTTAAAGTCGTATCTGCTATTTCTACGATTAAATAAATTTCTGGTGGTGTCGGATGATGGCTTGCATAGTAAAAATCGTCTGATTTTACTACAGCAATATCCGGTTCCGGTTCGGAGTAATTATCTAATCTAATGGGGTCTTGCACTCGCACTAATGCCGCATCTCCCAAACAGTTTTCTAGTAATTTTTCCAGATATTTATTAATGGCGCTATGAGTCGTTCCTTTCATCGGTTTTTCGATAATTTGTCCTTCGATTAATTCTACCTCCTCATCGGGAGAAATAATTCCAGACTTTCCCATTTTATGATATTCTTCGACGGTTAAAAGCCGAACTTTAACTGCTGTCATATTTAGCTCCTTTTAACGAATTAATACTTTTGCCTCTTGCCTATTGCCTCTTGCCTTTTTAAAAGATTGCCACGGGGGGTTAACGATTCAACCAATAATTTAACGAAACACCACCCCCCTCGCAATGACAATAATAGCATTAAAAGAATCGCGCTCATCGATTACTACAAACGAGTTGGTCGCAGCATTTCGCTAACTTTAATAGTTACGTTAGGAAATGCCACGGGTGAAATTGTCGCATCATCGGACAAGATTTGTTCGTTTTGATAGCCCGTTGCTGTCGGTTCTCGGAAGGCATATAATTGTCGGTTACTAATGTCTAAAACCCAATAATCGTTAATGCCTGCTTTGGCGTAAACTTTAGCTTTTGATTCCTTATCTCGTTTTAAAGTCGTATCTGCTATTTCTACGATTAAATAAATTTCTGGTGGTGTCGGATGATGGTCTTCGTAATCCATTGCATCGGGATAAACTACAGCAATATCCGGTTCTGGTTCGGAGTAATCGCTCAAACGAATTGCCGATTGCAAGCGCAATAAAACTCGGTCTTCCAAACGTTTGCGTAAGGCCCTTTCCGCTCGCGTAATTGCCGCTTCGTGCGATGTTCCTTTCATTGGTTTTTTAATAATTTGTCCTTCAATTAATTCTACCTTTTCATCGGTCGAAATAATTCCCGTTTCTCCCATTTTATGATATTCTTCGACGGTTAAAAGCCGAACTTCAGCTATCATATTTAACTCCTTTTTGATTTAATAAATCGCGCTTTGCGATTACTACTAACTGAATCGCTAAAGCGATTACTACAAACTATCAAAACTCAGAACCCGGTTTTTTGAAGAAACCGGGTTTCTTGACTGTTTCACAGGCGCGTTGCTATGGGGAATTAACTTGTAGGCGATCGCCCGATTTAGCATCAAACCAATGAATCAATTTACCCGCCAGTTTCACAACCGCCCTATCCTCATTCCAACTAACATCATAAGGTACCAAAGCTCGCACCACAAGTTCCGACCCTGCCACTCGCAAACTCAACAACTTTTCCTTACCCAAATCTTCCACCAAAAACACCTTACCCCGAACCGTTTCCGCATCTTCCTCCTCCGCCAAGCGGACATCTTCTGGACGAATTCCCAACACGACTTGAAAAGGCGCACTCGGCATCTCTGGCAAAGCAATTTTAAAATCTCCCAAAATTGCATTATTACCCTCGCATTTAAGAGTAAGTAAATTCATCTGAGGACTGCCAACAAAACCGGCTACAAATTTATTAGCGGGACGAGCATAAATTAAATGGGGCGAGTCGATTTGTTGCAAATAACCGTCGAACAAAATCGCCACTTTACTCGATAAAGTCATCGCCTCGGTTTGGTCGTGGGTGACGTAAACCACCGGTTTTTGTTGGGAGTCGAATAACTGCTTTAACTCCGCCCGCACTTGCTCTCGCAACAAAGCATCCAAATTGCTTAAAGGTTCGTCCAATAAAAAGACATCGGGCTCTCTCACTAAAGAACGCGCCAGGGCGACTCGCTGGCGCTGCCCTCCAGAAAGTTTGCTCGGTTTGCGTTCCATTAAATGTCCTAACTCTAATTTCTTGGTGACATCATCCACCCGGCGTTTAATCTCATCGGCGGCAACCTTGCGAATTTTCAGAGAGGCCGCGATATTCTCAAATACGGTCATGTGGGGGTAGAGGGCGTAACTCTGGAAGACCATCGCCATATTGCGATCGCCCGGTCCCAACAAAGTCACGTCGCGATCGCCTACCATCACCCGACCTTCTGTCAGTTGTTCCAACCCCGCAATTAAGCGCAACAATGTAGATTTCCCGCAACCGGAAGGCCCCAGTAAGGTTAAAAACTCCCCTTCGGCAACATCGATACTCATATTTTTAATGGGGATGACATCGCGAGCAAATTGCTTTTTGACGTTTTCTAGTTTTAATGTTGGCATGATTTTTTTGTTAATTTTCAATTGTCAATTGCTAATTGCTAATTGTTTTAGCAATAACTCAATTGAGTTGCTAATTTCTTTTTTAAATCGCTGAAGCGATTACTACGAACTAAATTGTTAATTACCCTTTAACCGCCCCTGCAGTGATACCTTGAACGATGCGGCGCTGGAACAACAACACCAAAACTACCAAAGGCAAAGTACCCGCCACCGTCGCCGCTGCGATGGGGCCGTAGGGAATTTCAAAAAGGGAAGAACTGCCGATTTGAGCGACTGCCACCGGGATAGTGTACATCTCTTGACGAGTAATAAAAGTCAGAGCAAAAATAAACTCGTTCCAGGCAAAGATAAAGGTTAAAATTCCCGTCGTTACCAAAGCTGGAATCGTTAAAGGCATGACGATTTTTAATAACATTTGAACCGTGTTATAACCGTCTATTTTTGCCGAATCTTCTAAATCTTTGGGTAGCTGTTGGAAAAAGCTCCGCAATACTAAAATTGTCAGGGGCAAATTAATCGCCGTATAGGGAATTATTAAAGCGAGGTAATTGTTACCGATACCCAGAGCTTTTACGACTTCCAACAAGCCCAAAAATAACAGAACGTAAGGGAACAAACTGACAATTAAAACGCAGCCGAGAATAATATTTTCTCCCGGAATCCTCAACCGCGCTAAAGTGTAAGCCGCCGGTGCGCCAACTCCCAAACATAAAATTGTCGAAATAATCGACACCAAAGCGCTATTAAAAACATAGCGATAAAAGACCCAGCCCAGACTTAAATAATGCTCGAAAGTCAGTTGATTGGGAGCGGGAAAATAGACGTTGGGAATGGCAGAGATGGCATCGTTAGTTTTAATGGATGTTAGCAATTGCCATAACACCGGTGCCAGGCAAAAGATAACAACTAAAACTACCCCCACCCAAAGAGCGATTTTACCGAATTTTATCTTGCTAGTTTTTGCTTTAATGTTGTTTTCAGCTACAGCCATTATTTACCGTTCTCCTGTAATGTTTATTCTCGTTTTTGAAAGGGCATAAGCTGCAATTGCTACTGCAGCAATTAACAGCAAAAATGTTACTACCACTAAGGCCGCCCCGTAACCAAAATCTAAGTAGCGTCTGACGGTGGCATAAATGTAAATAGAAACCGTTTCCGTTGCCCCCGCCGGACCTCCTCCAGTCATTACTTGTACCAGGTCAAAAATGCCGAATGCTTGGGCAAATCTAAATAATAAAGCGATGACTATTTGGGGCGTTAATAAAGGCAGAGTAATTTTCGTAAAACTCTGTAAAGGATTGGCACCGTCCATAGCGTGGGCCTCGTATAAATCGGAGGATATCGATTGCAATCCAGCTAATAAAATAATGGCAATAAATGGCGTTGTTTTCCACACATCGGCGATTATCATTGCCATCATTGCCCTTGCCGGATCTCCCAACCAAGTAATTTTTTCGCCTATCAATCCTAAGTTGAAAAGAATGTCGTTAACTACGCCGAAGCGATCGTTAAAAATCCACGCCCAAGCTAATCCCATAACTGCTGTTGGTAATGCCCAGGGAATGAGGGCGGAAGTGCGGACAAAAGCACGTCCGCGAAAGGATTTATCTAAGACGAGGGCGATGCCCATTCCTAATATCAATTCTAAGCTAATAGAAAAGAAGGTAAAAATGGAAGTGTTCCAGAGACTTTGCCAAAATCGACCGTCGCCAAACATCCGCCCGTAATTGTTTAAACCGGAGAATAACGGTTCTAATTCGGTTCCTAAGTTTTCGGTGAATAAACTCAACCAAAAAGCGCGTAAGATTGGATAGGCAAATACTAATAACAAGATTAAAATAGCTGGTGTTATTAGCAGCAATCCTGTGGTTTTTTCTCTCCTTTCTATTGTTTTTTCTTTCATTGTTTAAGTTGGGGATTTGGAATTGCACGGTGGGTGACTTAATCGCTGAAGCGATTACTACGAACTTAATCGCTGAAGCGATTACTACGAACTTAATCGCTGAAGCGATTACTACGAACTTAATCGCTGAAGCGATTACTACGAACAATCGCTGAAGCGATTACTACGAACTTTATCGCTGAAGCGATTACTACGAACAATCGCTGAAGCGATTATTACGAACTTTATCGCTGAAGCGATTATTACGAACTTAATCGCTGAAGCGATTACTACGAACTTAATCGCTGAAGCGATTACT
>CAZUCT010000159.1:0-12243 GCA_964619285.1 uncultured bacterium
CCAACCGGGTTTCTGGAGCCAGTTTTTTGATGCAATTTAAGAAACCCGGTTTTTTGCCAACCGGGTTTCTGGAGCCAGTTTTTTTATGCAATTTAAGAAACCCGGTTTTTTGCCAACCGGGTTTCTGGAGCCAACCGAAAACCCAGTTACTTGCTCACCGGCCAAAGATAAACCAACCCTACCGGTTCGATGCGGCGAGTTTTCACCTGGTAACTTGCCTCAATGCGCGCCGGTTCCGTTTCTACTTCTCCCTCCAACCGTTCCAAACGGAGAACCCAGTAGCGGCGATCGCTATCTATCTGCTCTCGTTCCTCCTTATTAAATAAGTCAAGCTTCAGTTGCACCGCCCCAGTCTCCTCCCGACGTTCCAAAATATCCCGACGCTGCTGTTCCAAAACCCGCTTCATCTCTTCCCCCTCCTTCTTACCTCGGGCAGTCAACTTCTTCTCCGCCCTTTCCGCCAAAACCTCCGCCCGCTTCTCCAAGTGGGGCACCAACTCGCCGACATCTCGGGAACTCGCTTCTTGCAGTTGTGCCTTAACCCTTTCTGGAACCTCCCGCCACCGCGACTCTCCCAAAGAAACCTCCAACAACCGCAAAACCTCATCCTTCTTTCCTTCCCCCAAAGGCTTTAACTTTTTAGAACCTGGGGTTATCAGCGACTCCCACTCCGCCGCCACCGCCACTATTTCATCGTGAAGGCGAGAAGCGCCCTCCCCATAAAGCGACAACCGACCCAAAGCGATAACCTTCGGCACTGGGTCGTCCGTCAAACAGACACAAGCGCGACTCATCTCGTCGTGCAAAAAACCCTGAGCCAAAAACCGCCCCAAAAGTGGCTGTACCAGTCGATGTTCCAAATGCAAATGCACCACTTCCCCATCCAAGGAACCCGGTTCGCGAAACACCACCGGACGGATGGCAGCCTCCCGCCGCCACTCCCAGGGTTTTTGTCCCCGTTGCCGTGGCGTCCGCAAACTATCCAAAGTCACCGCCCAGGTAGGGTCCGCCGCCGCCCGTCCGTCCAAGGCCGGCAGCAACCATCGCGCCCTTGCCGAGTCCTCAACCGCCGCCGCGGCATCCTCCGGTTGCAACGCCTCCCCCCCCAACAGTTCCAGAGACGCACTCAGGGCCTCTCGGAAATGGTCCTGGTTCAAGTTCAACCATTCCTGAGAAGCTGCCAGCATTTGCTCGAGCTCGCTTATTTGTTTTGCCAAAGCTTTATTCGCTTCTGGCAGTTCCAACTCTTCCCGGATAACCCGTTGTTTGTCGTTCCCCTCCGCTTCCTCTCCATCCAGCGACTCCGCCGAAGTTTTGAGTTTGGCTAAATTTCCTTTAATAATGCCTCCCTCCAGAAGACTGCCGACCTTTTTTTCTATTACTGGCGTCAGACTGCCGAGCTCCCGGTGAATGGTTGCGGTTTTTTTCAGCAAGACGTCTAAAACCTGGTCTTCGGTTCTCTGGGGCAGGAGGAAATAATAACAGTAAACTACTTTTTCCCGTTGCAACTTCCGGTCGATGCGTCCGTTGCGCTGTTCCATGGGACTCGGGTTCCAGGGAATGTCGAAGTGGAACAGATGGGAACAATAGTTCTGGAGGTTAACGCCTTCTCTGGCGGCGTCGGTGGCGACGAGGATCCGGAGGGGGTGCTTTTGGGGATGTGCGTTGAAGGCGTTTTGAATTTCTTGGCGCTTCTCTTCTCCCATGCCTCCGTGAAAGACCCCGATGCGTTCCTCTGCTTGGTCCGAATGCGCGATCGCCTCCGCTAACTGTTGCACTAAATAGCGTTTAGTATCGGTATATTCAGTAAATATCAAAACCCGACGGTCCGACCACGCCGCCCCCGGTTCTCCCAAGTTGGGGCAGAGATGCTCTCGCAACCAGTCCGTTAAATATTGACAGCGAGGATCCGGTCGATAGCGGGCGGCGCTAGCGATGTCGGTCATTGCCTCCAGCAGTTCCAACTCCCGCCGAGTTACGCCGATGCCGGTTTGGCGAGTCGCCGCAGACATCACCGCGTTTTCTTCCGCTTCGACGTCTGCTTCTGGGAGTTCGGCGCGATCGTCGTCGCCACCGGGAGACTCTCCGAGTAGGTTGAGGTTAGGAAGGGAACTTTCGCGCTCTTTTTGCTTGCTCGCCTCCTTTTCCACAGCCATCCGATGCACCTTTAAAGTACGAGCGAAAGCTTCGATGGAAGAAAGCAAGCGTTTTTGGAGGTTGATAACTACCAGCAGCGCCATTTTTTGACGCGATCGCGATTGGCCCTTAAGCCGTTCCTCCCGGAGTTCCCGATATTCCTGCAACAGTTCTGAGAGAAGGAGTTCTGGGGCGTCGGCGGGGAGGTTGTCAATTGCCACCGGCACTACCTCCCGTCGGGGAAAGTCGCTAATACCGATATCGCGCAAGTCTCGCTTGAGTCGGCGAACCATCACCGCATCCAGCAAAGGGCTACCACTGCGCACCGGCACCCCCCGACAGAACCGCTGGGGATCCAGTATTTCCAGCAGGGCCGCGAAACTATTAGAATGTCCGTTGTGAGGAGTAGCCGATAAAAATAACTTATGTTCAAACTTAGGAGCGATATCGCGTAAAGTGCGGGTAAACTGAGAATCGGTAGCATATTGAGAGGAAGTAGCCGGCGCTCCGTGGTGTGCCTCGTCCAAAATTAACATCGAACCGGCACTAAATTCTCCTAACCAATCTCGCAAAGGAGCGGCGTAAGATTCATCGCGGAGCAAAGCATGAGAAATAATAAAGCGAGTATGAGTCGTCCAGGGATTAATGCCATAGCCTCGTTGCAAGCGCATTTCGGCAAAGAATTTTCTATCTAAAATAATGAAAGTCAAACCAAAGCGATTTTCCATTTCTTCGTGCCATTGTTGCACCACCGAAGGAGGAGCGGAAATAACAACCCGTTTAACCTTTTGCCGCATCAACATTTCCCGCAAAATTAATCCCGCCTCGATGGTTTTTCCCAAACCCACATCGTCGGCAATAAACAAAGAAACTCGCGGCATATTCAGAGCTTTTTTTAAGGGTTCCAGTTGATAAGTTTTAACCTCAATACCCGCCCGATAAGGTGCTTGGAATATTTTAGATTCTGTAGAAGTAACGCAATTCCACTGCAAGGCATGAAAATAAGCAGAAAATAGCTTTGCTTTATCGAAACCTTTACAAGCGATGGTTTCCCAATTATTTTTGCCGATATATTCTGCATCGATTTCGCGTTCCCAGAGTACCTCGATTTTTTCTCCCAAAGCGTCATCTTCTAAGCAAGAAAGAGTTACTAAAGTATCTAGGTTTTGATGTTTTGCCGACGCGACTTCTTCGACTAAGTATTGTCGCGATCTAACTTTAACAATTTGTCCTGTTTCTAGTTGTTGGTTCATGGTTTTTAGGGAATGGGGAATGGGGAACAGGCAGGATGCCTGTTCTACGGGGAATGGGGAATGGGGAATGGGGAATGGGAACTGTCCCCTTGACAGAAGGGAACTTTTGGTGTTTAATTAGGGCTTGCTGAAAAAACGTAAAGTTCTTGTGTGGCAGAGGTTTGAAACCACCCGCAATTCGCAGAAAATCCGGTAATTGTAGGTTTTTCGCCGTTTTTTGGGTCGATTTTTACCAATTTTGTAACTTGCAATTAGCCATTAGCCATTAGCCATTAGCAAAAAGCGTTAAGTTCTTGGTGAGTTCAGCAGACCCTAATTAGTTTACCATGTTTTTGCTGGTTTTATTTAATCTATCTATCGCTAAAGCGATTACTACGAACTGTTAATTCCTATGAATCAAGAAACGCGAGAGTTTTTAGAGAAAGCTGCCAGCTCTAAGAAACCGCCTCTTAGTTCCCAAACGCCGGAACAAGCGCGGAGAATCAATAAGGTATTTATTAACCTCTCTCACCCAAAAGAAACTGTCGCCAAGGTCGAAAACCGAACTATTGCCGACTCTGGGGGGGAACTGCCGGTGCGCGTTTACACCCCATTCGGAGTAGGACCGTTTCCAGTTTTAGTATATTTCCACGGTGGCGGTTACGTTTTTGGTGACTTAGATACAGTCGATAGTATTTGCAGAATTTTAACTAAAGGAGCGAACTGCGTTATAGTATCGGTAGCGTATAGTTTGGCACCGGAACATAAATTCCCGGCGGCGATCGAGGACGGTTACGCCGCGACTCTGTGGGTGGCGGAAAATGCAGGGGCAATTAACGGCGATGTTAGTCGCATCGCCGTAGGTGGAGAAAGTGCGGGGGGGAATTTGGCGGCGGTAGTTGCTTTAATGGCACGCGATCGCCTCCAACCATCCTTAGCTTATCAATTATTAATCTATCCCTCCACCCAACTAGGCTTATTACCAACAGAGTCTCGCCGACTTTATGGAGAAAACTATTTTTTAACAACAGATAGTATTGATTGGTTTGCCGAACAATATTTACCCGACAAAGAAGACGGTAAAAATGCTTATATTTCCCCCTTATTAGCAGAAGATTTGACAAACCTGCCCCCAGGATTAATAATTACTGCAGAACTTGACCCCTTGCGGGACGAAGGGGAAGCTTATGGCGATCGCCTCCAAAAGGCCGGAGTGGCAGTGAAAGTTTCCCGCTACCCGGGCACCATCCACGGTTTTATCAATTTGGCGGGGATGCTGACTCTGGGGCAACAGGCATTAAAAGAAGCCGCCCGGGAGTTAAAAACCGTTCTGTGGTAGAATCCAGTTTGGGTGCATCTCATACTAGGCAATAGCAACAATTAACAATTAGCAATTAACAATTAGCACCTAATGGAGAAACTCAGATGATTAAAGTATTTGTTTCCGGCTGTTACGACATTCTTCATGCCGGTCATATCGACTTTTTCGAGCAGGCAAAAGCCCTGGGAGACTATTTAATAGTCTGCTTTGCCAGCGATAAAGTCTTGGTGAAATATAAAAATCGAAAATCCTCCCTACCAGAAGCTCACAAACGGAAAATTTTATCATCTCTTCAAGTCGTAGATAAAGTCGTGATGGGGAAAAATTTAGAAAAAGAAGGAATAGATTTTTACGAATGTTTTCTAGCAGAAAAACCGGATATTTTAGCAGTAACTCAGGACGATAAATATGAGGAAGAAAAGCGAAAACTATGCGTCGAAATTGGCTGTCAATACGTTATTTTGCCCAAAACTCCTAACCCCGAATTTCTTTCTAGCAGTAAAATAGCTAGCAGAATGAAATGCCCCACAGAAGTTCCTTTAAGGGTTGACTTTGCCGGCGGTTGGTTAGACGTTCCCCGGTATTCCAGGGAAGATGGTTTTATTGTTAATTGCGCCATAACTCCCAAAGTTAGTTTAGCAAATTGGGCTTATGAAATCGGCGGCGGTTTGGGAGGCTCCGCAGCTCGCGCCATTTTAAAAGGAAAAGAAGCAGTTAACTCAGAAATTGAAATGGGGGTAGGTTGGCAAGATCCGGCAGTCATACTCGAAACCGGTTTGTGCGTTTGGAAAAGCGGTAAAGCGCCCCATTTAGATTTAAAAAGAGACCCGGAAATATTAAGAGGAAATATGGCAGTATTTTGGACGGGAGAATCTCATAATACTGCTTCTTATGCAGATAAAAAACGAGATTATTTAGCAATTTCAATGGCAGGAAAAATCGCAAGAGATGGCGTCTTAACTAACGATTTAACTTTAATAGCTAAAGCGGTAGAGATGAGCTATCAACTGCAGTTAAACGAAGGCATGGCAAAGTTGCCAGATGTGGAAACCAGTATTGCTAAAAAATATTGCGGTGGGGGCAACGGCGGTTACGCGCTTTATCTATTTAGCGATCGCTCCCACCGCGATAAATTTGTCGCCAATAGCGTCCGAGCAAAAACAGTAGAACCCTACATTAATTAAAGTTCGTAGTAATCGCTTTAGCGATTCAAACAAATTAGTTCGTAATAATCGCTAAAGCGATTATTACGAATTAGTTCGTAGTAATCGCTTTAGCGATTCAAACGAATTTCCGTATCGGTATATAGGGGAGTCCAACCTTCCGTAGAAGTAAAATAACGAACGGCTTTAACCCGTTTTTGAGGTGTCAAATAAAACCAATGTTCCGTATTAGCTGGAACGTTAATATATTCCTCAGCTTCCACAGTTAATTCTACCTGAGAACCGTCGGGACGAACGAAACCAAAAATGCCATCCCCCGCCACGATATAACGAACTTCATCATCGGCGTGGGTGTGGCATTTATCGAACTTAGAAAGCATGGCATCCAGATTAGGAATAGCTGGATGAATGGCGATTAAATCTCGGGTTTGATAGCCAGCTTTTTCTTTTAGTTCTTGAAAATAACCATCTAAAGCCTGTAATATTTGCTCTTTTTCCTCATCGTTAAGGCTATCTTTTGCTAATAGCTGGCGGACTTCTGAATTTTCTCCCACCGGCCAGCGATTTAGCTCTATTTTTAAAGCAGAAAGTTCCCGACTAATGTCGTTTAAATCCGTGTAATTAGTACCATTTTCCAATTGCAAAACTGCCATAAAATAACCTCTTGTTTTTGTTAATTGTTAATTGTTAATTGTTAATTGTTAATTGTTAATTGTTAATTGCTTTTCTAAATTTATAAGGTCGTTCTGCAGCGCCCCAAACCAAATTTCCATCAGCATCAAAACCCCTGTCCAAAGTATCCATGCCCGCCGCATTTAACCTAATAGTATTAGTAATTTTTACGGCACCTCTAAAATTAGTGGGGCAGCCTCCAGGTTGAGTATTTCCCAGATAACCATTTTCCACCGGTTCGAGAAAAACGCTACAATATTTTGGCTCCATAAGGCTCAATTGAATTGTCCGTTCGGCCTCCGGCTTCTGACAAAAGCCAACCCAAGCTTGAGAGTCCAAAGGTTTAAAACTGGCAGACTCTACTTTTTGACCGTCCTCAGAAGGGGCCAACCTGAGAAATCTTTGCCGATAGGGGGCCCCGAGATTGGCAGACATGGCCTGTTCTTGATAGAGGTAGATGGTCTGGGCATCCTGAGAGTCTGCCAGTCTAACCTTGCAAGTAGTCATCCTAACATCCGGCGCGTCGGGAACGGCCTTTGCTTGAGCCGAAGTATCCATCACTCCCACCAGATAAGATGCCACTTCTTCGACTTGTTGGGGCATCGTCGAGACGGGGGGCGCGACGCAAGCAGTTAAAATAGTAGTAGTTAGTAAAGAGGCCATCGCTCCTCTGCGCTTACAAATCATTTTGCTAATTGCTAATTGTTAATTATTAATTGTTAATTGTTAGTTATTAATTGTCAACTGCTAAGGGACTTGTGCCAAAATAAACTACCAGTCTCTTGTAGGTTGGGCGCCCGCGAACCTCCACCCAACATCGGTATCTTATTAAATTACAAGTCCCTAATTGCTAATTGTTAGTTGTTAATTGTCAACTGCTAATTGCTAATTTTTTTTTATTACCAATTACCCATTACCAATTACCCATTACCAATTACCCATTACCTAATTATTAATTATTACCATGCCTAGTTATCCAGGAATTTCTAGCGAAGCTTTTCGCCACCCCCTAGACCGACAAGCTGAGGATGCTTTACGCAGCGTGCCGGGGTTTGACATCGTAGCGGGTAAATTTGTCGAATTTATCTACGAACGTCCCCAATTTGTCTATTTAATGGGCAATAGCATCCAGGTGGGGCCTCGTCAATATGCTAGCATTTATCAATTATTTAGAACTGCAGTCCGAGATTTAGACGTAACCTGCGAACCCAGTTTGTTTGTCTCCCAAAACCCCCAAGTCAACAGTTTTTCCCTGGGGAAAGAGCAGCCAATTATTGTTATAAATACCGGTTTATTGGACTTAGCTAGCGAAGCAGAGTTGCGGACTGTCTTGGCTCACGAATTGGGACATATTAAATGCGGCCATCCAGTTTTAAATATGATGGCTATTTGGGCCATGGGAGTCGCTTCGGCCATCGGCGAAATGACTTTTGGTCTGGGCAATTTGGTCAGCAGCGGTTTGATTTATTCTTTTTACGAGTGGCGGCGTAAGGCCGAGCTGTCTGCGGATCGGGCGGCCTTGTTAGCCACCGACGACCTTAATTTGGTCATGGAAACGATGATGAAGTTGGCAGGAGTTAGCGGCAAGTATCTCAACGAATGCAGCTTGCAAGAGTTTATCCGCCAGTCGGACCATTATCAAGATTTGGACCGGGACGGTTTAAACCAGGTTTATAAGTTTTTCCTTTATAATGGTGGCCTGGGGACGATGTTAAGCCATCCTTTCCCGGTGGAACGCCTCCGTTATTTACGAGATTGGGCCAATTCTGAGGAATATCGCCAAATTCGGGCGGGCAATTACAAACAGGCCGTGGCGGAGGGCGCCGTTGACGTCGAGGCAGACTCCCCCTCGAAGGTTGCCGAGGTGGAGGCTTTGCGACGGCAGATAGAGGAATTGCAGCGAGAAATTAATCGCAAGAAGTCGGAATAGGTCTTTTGCGCGATGAATAGATAAATATATAGCAATTTGAGACTTATGATAAAAGACAGTAAATCGAACGGAAATATTAATGGTTTTTTGGGGAGTGGGGCGATCGCTCTTGCTATTTTGACGGGGGTGATGGGAATCACAAACCCTCCCAGAAGCGAATACATTCACTACGCCTCAGACCATTTGTCAGAAGAACTGAAAAAAAGCCAGTGTAAAGAGTCGAAAGTGCCAGAATTTTTAAAAGATTTATCTGGGGATCTGGTTGACTTTTGCGAGTCGGCGATCGGTGCTTCTAGAGGCGCCATGAAAGGTTATCTGGATAATTCTACTAAACGTCGGAACGCGCTAATCTTTAGTCTTTATACGACGGAGTTATTCGAACGTAGATATCAAACTCTTGGCGCTTTTGGTAATTTCTTAACCTTTTCTGCGGAAAATATAGAGAAGAAGTAGGTAAGAGGCAAAAGGCCCGGTATCAGAAACCCGGTTTTTTGGAAAAACCCAGAAACCCGGTTTTTTGGAAAAACCCAGAAACCCGGTTTTTTGGAAAAACCGGGTTTCTAAAGCCAATACCTTCGCCTGCATCGAGATTTAAGAAACCGGGTTTTTTCAATATTCCCGGTTTCACGCGGGCGAGGAACGCCATTTTCTTGTAGGTATTTTTATTTTGGCGAAGGTATTGTAAAGCGTCAGTTGCTAATTGCTAGTTGTCAATTGTTAATTGTTAATTGTTAATTGATGGTTGGATTTTAGGCAAGAGGCAAAAGTGGGGATATTTTGAGGAAAAAAATTAGCAATTAGCAATTAGCAATTAGCAATTAGCAAAAATTATTCAATTCTTGGTTCGCTCCAAAGGTGACTTGTACCCAAAAAATCCCTCTCTAGTTTTGTACTAGAGAGGGATTTGTTTTTAGTGGAAATCGCTTAAGCGATTAATACGAACGTCCTACAGCTCGGGAGCCCTGATTTGGAAGCTCTCGGAGGTTAGCTCGGGGGTACCGGTGAGGGTGGCGAACTGTCCGCCGTTGCCAAAACCTCCCGCGCTGCCGTTTTCGTTATAGTACAAGCTGCCGTTGCTGCTGTTGTAAACGATTAAGGCATCCGAGGCTCGGGCCGCCCCGGCGTTGGTAACGACTTCAAATTCGCTCTCGACGCTGAAACCGATACCGTTTTCGCTGGTAATAGCGGTGAAGGTGCGGGTATCCAAGAGAATTAAATCTCCCTGCTCTACCGAGAAGTCGGTTATTTCATTCCGGCCCACGCTTTGGGTGGTAAAGGTTTGGTTGGTGTTGAAAATAAACCGATCTAAGCCCGCGCCGCCGGTGAGAACGTCGTTGCCTGCGTTACCGTTGAGGCGATCGCTACCGGTTCCGCCTTCTAAGGTATCGTTGCCGTCGCCTCCTAGCAAGTGGTCGTTACCGGCGCGTCCGAACATGACATCGTTGCCCGTGACACCAAACATTAAATCGTTGCCAGAACCGCCGATGACGGTATCGTTGCCTTCGTTACCGGCGAGGCGATCGTCGCCACCTTCGCCGTTAATGGAGTCGTTGCCCGTGCCACCGCGCAAGATATCGTTGCCACCGCGACCTAAGATGGTATCGTTGCCCTCAAAACCGTTGAGAACGTCGTTAGCGGGAGTGCCGGAGATGATGTCGTTACCATCCCCCGCCGCTACCGAGCTGACAAAGCTAAAGTTTTGAGCGCGGAGATTGACCTGGGAGGAGAAGTTCGCTACCACGTTGACTTCGTTATTTTGCACGAATGCCAACACGGTATTGCCTTCGGTGTTGGTATAGCTGGCAAAGAAGGCATTGCGACGAGTGTTTATCTCTTCGAGTCGCGCTTGGAACTGTTCCACCGAAGCAAATTGCTGTTGCCGGAACACTAACAGACTGGCATTGCCGACGTTGGTGGTTGACTGGTTGACGACTTGTTGGCTGAACTGTCGGTTGGTGATGTTGGCAAAGGCCGCCGAGTTGAACTGGAGGATGTCTTGGCGGATGTTGAAATCGATAATGGTGCTGGTTGCGCCCAAACCATTAAAGGCAACTTTATCAACGCCGTTAGTACAAGTTACTTCCCCACCGCCTTCGGTGCTAATAACATTGCTAAAGCGGAAGTTTTCGACACTGAGGTTTACCTCGGACGAGAAGTTGCTCACAACTCGGGTTTCGCTGTTGCGAGAAAACACCAGAACGGTTTTACCTTCCGAATTGACGAAGGAGGCAAACACGCCCCGCGAGCCCAGATTGAATTGTGACAGTCGCTCGATGAATGCTTCTACGGAAACGAACTCTTGCTCGAATACTAACAGACTGCTATTATTCCGAATGGTGGTAGTTGACTCGGTAACAGTCTCGCTGCGGAAGTTCTGGACGTTGACGCTGCTAAAGAAAGAGGAGTTTAACTCTAGTTTGTCAACTTCAACGTTGAAGTTGCGAATAGTAGTTTCCTCCTCTTCGACGGAATTAACTACAAAGGTATCGCTACCTTCGCTGCCAGTAACAACTCCGCCGCTACCGATTACGACAACGTTATCGTCGCCTTCATCATCATCATCGTCATCATCGTCCTCATCATCGTCCTCGTCGTCGTCGGTTTCGTCGTCGTCGTCCTCATCATCATCGTCCTCGCCGTCGTCGTCGGTTTCGTCGTCGTCGGTTTCGTCGTCATCTGCCAGAGTGACCCGGGAGCTGCGAACGATAAAGTTTTCTTCAGTGAGTTCGACTTCAGAGGAGAAGTTAGCGACAATCTGAATTTCAGTACCATTGTAGAAAGCTAAAACCGTTTCGCCAGTGGCAGTGGTGTAACTTACCAACACCGAGCGATCTATTTCTAACTCCGCCAACCGCTCCTGTATGGTTGACCGATTAAACTGTCCTTCAAAAGCTAGGAAGTTAGAGCTTTGTTCGATGGTAGTGGTAGAGGAACTGACAGCAGTCCGACTTAATTCGGTTATATTGCCAAATATTGTCGAATTTAAGCGCAACTTATCGACCTCGGCATCGAAACCGATAATCGTATCCGCTGCCCCCAGTTCGTTATAGACGAAAGTATTCGCTTCCTCGGTGGCGGTTATTTCGATACCGGTTCCACCGCGAACGAAACGACTAAAGCTAAAGTTTTCGACGCTGAGATTTACTTCGGTGGTAAAGTTGCTTACTACGTTTAGTTCGCCGCTTTGGAAGAAGGCTAAAACCCTTTCCCCGCTTTCTAAGGTGTAGAAAACGAAGGCAGACTGTTCTAAGTTCAGCTCTTCGAGTCGTGCCAGTATGTCTTCTAGTGAAGCAAACTGCCCCTGGAATGTTAGGAAGTTACCTTCGACAGTTTCGGTAGAGTTTGTTACCACCGCGCTAGTTAAACTGGTTATCTCGGCAAATTGGCTTGACTCAAACCGCAGGACGCTGCTGGACTCAAATTCCTCAATGGTCCTTGCCTCTCCCCCAACCCGGGTAAAGGTGAATTGGTCTTCGTCGGTTTCGTCGTCGTCCTCATCATCATCATCGTCCTCATCATCGTCCTCGTCATCATCATCGTCGTCCTCATCATCATCGTCGGTTTCGTCGTCCTCGTCATCATCATCGTCGTCGTCGGTTTCGCCGTCGTCCTCATCATCATCATCGTCGTCGTCGTCGGTTTCGCCGTCGTCATCATCATCGTCGTCGTCGTCGGTTTCGCCGTCGTCGTCGGTTTCGTCGTCGTCGTCGGTTTCGTCGTCGTCTGCCAGAGTTACCCGGGAGCTGCGAACGATAAAGTTTTCTTCAGTGAGTTCGACTTCAGAGGAGA
>CAZUCT010000159.1:12343-16909 GCA_964619285.1 uncultured bacterium
CTCGTCATCATCATCGTCGTCGTCGGTTTCGCCGTCGTCCTCATCATCATCATCGCCGTCGTCGGTTTCGCCGTCGTCCTCGCCGTCGTCCTCGCCGTCGTCCTCGCCGTCTTCCTCAAGTTCTACGAAAGCCAGATTCTCCAGACTGAACTCTTCGGTTATATTAATCTCGTTGGCAAACTCAGCTATGGAACGAATGACGGTCACGCCTTCTTCTTGGGCGAAGAAGCACAACTGAGTGGTACCGTCCATATTGAAGAGAAACAGCGTTGACTCTACGCCTAACTCTAACAGTTGCGCTTCTATTGCCGAGACCTCGTTCAATTCTGGGAAAACTAGCACGTTTGAAGAAGACTCAATCGAAGTAGTCGAGGAGTCAACGATCGCGGTTTCCAGTTCGCTGCTGCTTTCTACACCTATCAACGACAACCACTGGGAGTTAATTTCCACCACGGTCGAGGAATTAAACTCCTCTACCGTTACGATGTTAGAAAAAACGGAGTTGATGGTCTCGATATCGACGACCTCAACGAAACTCAAGCTCTCGACGCTAAACTCTTCCAGGGCGAGCTCGCTGTTAAACCCTGCCACCTTACGAAAGACAATATCTTGTCCGTCGAAGGCAAAAAATGCCAAATCGGTGAGACCCTCTGCAGTGGTATAGAGAACCAAAGACGAATCTACTTCTAACTCTAACAAACGGTTAGCAATCTCGGTGCGATCGCTCAGTTCTGTAAAGGTGAGGAAGTTGGCCCCTTCAAGATCGCCGATGGTAGTAGAAGCATCAACGATCGCGCTAGTCAAATCGCTTTCGCTTTCCACCTCCAGCATTTCCAATAGTAAGGAATTGAGGGTTAAGCTGCCAGTGGAGATGTCGAAATCGGAAACTTCGATAGTAGAAACAAAGTTTATCAGACCGAAATCGACTTCTGCATCCACATTTTGGACAAACTCAAAGTTTTCTGTAGCGAGACTTACTTGGGAAGAGAATGCCGTAACTTCCTCCAGTTCGCCCCTTTGGGAGAATAATAAGACTGTTTGTCCCTCTTCATTAGTGTAGGAGACAAAGACCGAGCGATCGCCCAATTCAAACTCTTCTAGTTTTGCTTGGACGTCTGCCAAAGAAGTAAACTCGGCATCAAACAGCAGCAAACTACTATCCCCGATGTCAGCGGTGGACTCGCTAACGGCAATGCTAGTAAATGCATCGCTTGTCAGATTCCCAAATGCTACAGAGTTAAACTGCAACACGTCCTCATCGACGCTAAAATCGGTAATTGTATCTACGCCTTCGCCCAAAGCGGTGTAGACAAAAGTATCGGCTCCTAAGCCCCCGGCGAGTTGGTCCGAGCCTATGCCACCGATAATAGTATCTTGACCTTCACCTCCTGAGATGTTGTCATCTCCTTCGCCACCGTCAATGATGTCGTTACCGTTCTCTCCGGCTATATTATCCGCATCATTACCACCCTGAATGGTATCGTCGCCATCGCCTCCTGCGATATTGTCACTGCCATCTAAACCCGAAATTAGATCCCCTTCTTCCGTTCCGGTTAAAACGTCACTGCTATTGGAACCGATTAATTCAGCCATTTTTTGTTTTCTCCTTAATTTACTGGTTGACAGTTCTGCCCAAATTTCGAGCCCGGCCCAAAGGGCCCGCTGCCGAGTAGTTAATTTTTTTTTATTCCAGGAATTGTCTGGGCTTATGGTTTTTGTGACTATAAAGTTTTATTTGCCACTCAACCAACTTTAGGCTGAAATTGCTTAATTTTTCAGACCCAGTTCCCCCTTTTGATTCCCGGCCAGATACACCCATAATTTCATTATGGTTTTTATCTTACCCTTTTCTCAAAAAATTGCAACTACTTTTTACATAATTTAACATTTTTTCATTAAACAAAAAAACGAAAAACTCTTAACCGACGCAATTAATTCTTTTTTGTTCCTTTTTTGAAAATTCCATCTAAAATAAACTCTTTTGTAGCATTTGTTTGAGTATTTTTAAGATGATTTTAGCTATCCGTATTTTTGCCGAGAAATAGATGCAAATTAAAAATGCGACGTAGCTTTTTTAATCGCGTTCCCGTCTGGGACAAATTTTTTTGGGGGAATTGGGAACGGTCCTTATGCAATTATTTTTCAGAACGAGTACTCAAAACGATTCTTTTAAATATACTTTTAGTCGGAAAATTCTCAATTACTAATAGTATTTTTAGTTCCTAAAAGAGAGAGACAAAAGCTAACCAAGACCTCAAAAAAGATGACATCGGACCCACCACCCTTGGGCCAAAAATGATAAGCAGCTAAAAACTAAAAATTAAAATAAATAATTTTTTTTTATCAAAAACGCCGAACTGGCAACGAAGGGATGGAGTTTTCGAGAGAACTAGACAAAAGACGGTTGAAAATGCTAACTTATGAGGGGTTTAACCCATCAGGATTAACACCATTCAATCAGGGATTGAAAGTGGAGAGCAAAAATCTCACTTTTATTCGGCACTACAAAAGTCAAAATAACCGTGCATATTTTTGTGAGAAAAAATGTTTGAATTGTTGCCGAACCTATTGTCGAAAAAAGCGATCGCTGCCCTTGTTGGTATGCTTGTCCTAAACGTCCAGTTAGGAGCTAACGTAGCGATCGCCGAAGAACCAAAAGCCGCTTCTGGAGAGTTGTTAGCGCAAAACTTCCAAGAGCTAGACTCTCCCACCTCGGTTTCCCAACTCGCGGACGTGGAACCTACGGACTGGGCGTACCAGGCGCTACAATCTCTAATAGAACGCTACGGCATACTCAGCGCTTACCCCGACGGTACCTTTCGGGGCGATCGCGCCATGACCCGCTACGAATTTGCTGCGGGTTTAAACCGAGCGTTGAACTATCTTTCGGGAGCGATCGCCTCCACCACCAGCAACCTACTTACCCGGGAAGACCTAATAACCCTCCAAAGACTCCAAGAAGAATTTGGGGTGGAGCTGGCATCCCTCAAAGGAAGGGTAGCTCTACTGGAAGGACGTACCGCCGAACTCGAAGCAAACCAATTTTCCACCACCACCACCCTGAGTGGGGAAGCTATCTTCTCTCTTTCGGGGGTGACGGGGGGCGACTACGACATCTCCACGGTTTTCCAACAGCGCCTCCGGTTCCTCTTCAATACCAGTTTCACGGGGGAAGACATTTTAGTGATTTTATTACAAGGTGGCAACGCCGCCACCTACGAGTTTACAGAAGATACCGCCGAAGGACTCCAAACAGTTCAGGGGTTCGGCGATACCGATAACGAATTAGCTTATGCCTTAGCCTACACTTTTCCCGTCAGCCAAAAGTTAAAAATTACCTTTGGCAGCAGCTTAATTTATTCCTATCTCGTCCCTACCCTCAACCCTTATTTAGAAACTTTAAGTGGGGGTACCGGTTCTCTTTCCATATTTGGTCAAAGGAACGCCATTTATCAATTAGGCGGCGGTTCCGGCATCAGCTTTAATTACTATTTAACCGACTCTTTAGAGTTAGGCGGCGCTTATTTAACTGGGGCGGCTGCTAATATCGAAGATGGGGAAGGTTTATTTATGGGCGACCATAGTTTTTTAGGTCAGCTTACCTGGACTCCTTCTCCCCAGTTTAATCTGGCTTTTACTTACCTAAAATCCTACTATAAAGCCGGCAATTTTGCTTTTGGCGATGGCAGTACGATTAGCCTTATGGGTACGAGTATTGCTAATACTTTAAACGGTTTGCGAGACGATTTGGCGGTTCGAGCTAATGCTTATGGAATCGAAACTTTTTTCCATATTAGTCCTAAAGTTGCTATGAGCGGTTGGGTTGGTTTTACGGACGTTAATTTGGTTAAAAGTGGAGATGGGGAGATTTGGAATTATGCTGTTACTTTAGTTTTTCCAGACTTAGGAAAAGAGGGCAGTTTGGGGGCATTAATTTTTGGTGCCCAACCGACTTTAAGGGGTCTTGACGTTCCGGGTTCTAAGTTAGAAAATCGCGATTTTGCTTATCATTTTGAGGCGTTTTATAAGTTTCAAATGAACGACAATATCTCGATTACGCCGGGTATTTTTTGGCTGCCTTCTTTGAATCAAGATAGCAAGAATGACGATTTATTTATTTGGGTGGTGAGAACGACGTTTAGTTTTTAAGAGTTCGCGTTTTGGGAGATGTAAGTTTGTAGTAACGACTTTAGTCGTAAATAGGGTTTTCTGTAGGTTGTTGGGTTTTGGTTAGCAGGGGATGGTTGGTGGCGGGCGAGTCAGTTCGTAGTAACGACTTTAGTCGTAAAAACCGGCTTGCTATCGAATCGAGCGATTACTACGAACTGACTTGAGTTACCAAGAGCGATCGCCCCCTCAAACAAAAACCAAAAAACACAAATCCCGTCACCCAGCAGAAACCGGGTTTTTTGCCAAAACCCGGTTTCTTAAATCTCCCCGAAGCAAACCAAATTTCATCCCCCACCAACAACCCAATTGTTAATTGTTAATTGTTAATTATTAATTGGTTGAAAAACACAAATCCCGTCACCCAGCAGAAACCGGGTTTTTTGCCAAAACCCGGTT
>CAZUCT010000159.1:17009-17118 GCA_964619285.1 uncultured bacterium
TCTTAAATCTCCCCGAAGCAAACCAAACCTCACCACCCACCAACAACCCAATTATTAATTGTTAATTGGACTTGCGTAGTAATAAGGTACCGACTTGTTGGGTTGCGTT
>CAZUCT010000160.1:0-16985 GCA_964619285.1 uncultured bacterium
GATAGTGGGGCCAGAAACCCGGTGGGCAAAAAACCGGGTTTCGCAAATTAGATAGTGGGGCCAGAAACCCGGTGGGCAAAAAACCGGGTTTCGCAAATTAGATAGGGTGCCCAGAAACCCGGTGGGCAAAAAACCGGGTTTCTTATTAGACTCCACCCAACCTACAAAAAAATGGCGAAGGTATTGTTCAAAAAACCGGGTTTCACAGGCCGTTCCCCTAACTAATTAAGACACTAAGCATCTAAAATAGAAACAACTATTTCGCCGCTATTATCATCCTTGTTGGTATCCAAAAGCGCCGCGCAAACATTAGTAGTTTCTTTCACTTCTAAAGTGATAGTGTCATCAAACCCGTTCAAAGAAGACCAGGTGGCAGTAGTTTCGATGTTAGTTTTGTAGTTAACAAACTTGCCGCCATAAATCCAAATTAAAACAAATGCTTCCGGGCCGCGACCGTCGGCATAGCTAAAGTTCCCGCTTTTAATGCGCAGCACATACATTCCCGGTTCCAAAGTTGTAGATACTCCCGTATTTTGGAAAGCATCCATCCACCCTCGGTCGACCTGAAAACAATTGTTTTTGCTATCAACTGTTAGGGTTTTCATCTGCTTAATCTCCTTATAGTAGAAACGAGGGTTTGTATTTTGCTTGGTGGCGCGATCGCCCCCAAGACGGATGCTGCTGTTACAAATCTTAATAACAGCAAGCGACGGTATTATAACACGGTTTGGGCGATTGTCAAGGGGGAAAAAGAGAAAAATTTGGACTAGGCTTTAACTGTCCCCTAAAAGTTGCCTCAAAAACTCTACAAAACTCCCTAATTCTGCTACTTCATTTTGAGATTTATCGCTAACCCAGTCGTCGTTGGCAATACTAGCTGTATTTGAAGAACCCGGTTGAAGAATGCTAACCACTGTAGCGATTAAAGCCTTTTCGCGATCGAAGGGTTTCCACTTCAGAGGTTCTCCCTCTCTCTCCTCCTGGGAAAACAGCTCCAAATAATATTTAGCCCTTTCTATATATTCGGGATAAACTACTTCTCCGCATTGACATATCAAAGTATCTAATACTCCTGGAGAAGCATTATCTGGTAAAACATAAATACCAGTTCGCGGCATATTTTTATCTACAATTCCTGGAGTATTGGGAAAATTAGGAAAGTAGCTGCGGAAGCGATCGTAATAGCGTTGCACCACGCTATTAACTGCTTTATCATCAGTATCTGCAACTATTCCGAAAGCTGCTATACCAGTTCGATACTGAGAATGAGCGATAAGAACATCCTCAAGATTTATCGGAAGACTGCTACCTTCACCTGCATAGACAGCTACCGAAACGTTATCTGTAAAAAGAATAGAAGGCATATCGAGACGCTTGTACAAATTTCCTTTTTTGGGATAAGTAGGCTTAAATTTCTCCCAAAAATCATCTAACTTTGATTCTTCACCTCGAAATTTTTTAAAACCCAGAAGTTGAAGTACCTTACCTACAAAAGCTTGGTCGTGCGGTCTTTCAACGCCAATAATCGCATACTTTACCATCTTACCTCGTGACCTAAATCTAGCCGTAACCTTTGCAATCTTTCCCCATCAATTCTAGTTGTTTGAGTTTGCAACTTTTGCGGTTCCAACCGATATAAAACTAAATCTGTTTCGGGCTCGGTAGCATCTAAAACTGCATCTACAGTTTCCAGACTGTGGGTAGTTACAAATAACTGGATTTCCATCCGCTGACACCACTTTACTAACCAGGAAAAAGACGGGTATAGTGCCTCTGTATGAATTGCATTTTCTAACTCGTCAATCAGTAAAACACCTCCTTTTGCTTTGGCAATACTTGAAGCAATAAATAGCAACCGGCGAACGCCATCACCAAAAGCACTCAGTGGTGACATTCCCGTTTGTTTGTGCTTGATATAAAGACGAGCCACTTGGCCGTTAAGTGACAGAACTTCTAGGTCGATAATTCCCGGATCTATCAGGGAAATTAACTCGATAACTTCTGGTTTTAGTTCTTGGTAGATTGCTTCTGATAGCCATTCGACTTGTAACTGTTCTATTTGATGATTAAATGGCGTTACGGTCTCAACAGGTAATGGTATGATTCTTGTTTTTTTGCGGTTAACAAACCGCTCGTTTTCCCAAATTTGAAATGACTCAGAATAACTGAGATTGTTTTTGTTATCCATCAAATTTTGTTGTGGGTCTCCCTGTTCTACTTTTAGCTCTAAATCTGCACCTCTCCTAGTATTTCCAATTTTGCTCCCATCTTCATCATCAAGTTCGTTTGAAGCATCCCAAAATCCTTCAAACTCTTGGTAAATTGCTCTTGACTCCCTGATGCCAAATTGGGTATTACCAGAAACATGGGTTTCGCCGCTATAAAATTCTATTTTACTGCTTTTGCTTTCTTGAGGAAATAACCACTTGAGGGCATCAAGTTTTGGTTTGCGAGAAGATTTAATCTCCCGCCGCCAAGCAGTATTTAGCCATTCTAAAGGGTCTAAAGGATTGCAATAAGTAGAAACTGCTTCGAGGACGCTAGTTTTGCCGCAGTTATTGACACCAACTAGCAGGTTTATTTGCCCTAAAGATTCTAAGGTTAAATCTCGCAATCCTCGAAATTTGTGGATAGTTAAATTTTCGATGTTTTTCATGGTTATAAAAGAGGTTGTCAATTTAAAAGTTGTCTGCTTGACGATCGCCAAGCAGACTAAAATAGGTAATTTACCTACTACTTATCCTTCTTCTCCTTAACAGTCGAAGCAACGTGTAACTCCTTCAACTGCTTCTTATCTACACCCGAAGGCGCATTAGTCAGCAAACACCGCGCTTGTTGGGTCTTCGGAAAAGCGATCGTATCGCGAATAGACTCCTCGCCCGCCAACAACATCACAAACCGATCCAACCCATAAGCAATACCTCCATGAGGCGGCGTTCCATACTCAAAAGCTTCTAACAAAAAGCCAAACTTACTATAAGCTTCTTCGGGAGATAAACCGATCGCCTCAAACACCTTCTCCTGAACTTCTCGTTGATAGATCCGCAAACTGCCGCCGCCGATTTCATAACCGTTGAAAACCAAATCGTAAGCTTGGGCCCGGGCAGTTTTCAGGTCGCTAACATCTTCCGGGTGGGGGGCGGTAAACGGGTGATGCAGCGCTTCCAAACGCTTCTCGTCCTCGTTCCACTCAAACATCGGAAAATCCGTCACCCACAACAGATTAATCTTATCCTTATCGATTAATCCTAGTTGCTGACCGATAACTAACCGCAAGCGGTCTAAAGTTTTATTGACAGTGATAAAGTCGCCTGCACCAAATAACAGCAAGTGTCCTGGTTCGGCACCGGTGCGATTTAGCAGCTCTTGTTTTTGTTCCTCGCTGAGGTTATCCTTAATCGCGCCGATAGTATCGATTTTACCGCCTTCCTTGACTCGAATATAAGCGAGACCCTTAGCTCCCGCTTCGCTAGCTTCTTTAAACAAGTCGCCGCCGGGCTTAATCCTCACGTTAGAGATAGCATCGTTACCCCCGGGAATCGGCAGAACTTTAACGATACCGCCCGAGGCGATCGCCCCCGAAAACACCTTAAAACCGGAATCCTTCATCAAGTCGGAAACATCCACCAACTCCATACCAAACCGGGTATCGGGTTTATCGGTACCGTAGCGCTCCATCGCTTCGGCATAAGTTAGGCGAGGCAGGGGCAGAGGTAAATCGATACCTTTAACCTGTTTGAAGATATGAGCGACCAACCTTTCGTTAAGTTCCAGAAGTTCTTCTTGGGACATGAAGCTCATTTCCATGTCGAGTTGGGTAAACTCCGGTTGTCTGTCAGCGCGGAGATCCTCGTCGCGGAAACAACGGGCAATTTGATAGTAGCGATCGAAACCCGAAACCATCAACAATTGTTTAAAAAGTTGGGGCGACTGGGGCAGGGCGAACCATTCCCCCTCGTTGACGCGACTGGGAACTAGATAATCTCGCGCCCCTTCGGGAGTGGAACGAGTGAGAATGGGAGTTTCTACTTCGATGAATTTTTCGTCATCTTCGAGGAAGCGGCGGATCGCCTTGACGGTTTGGTGGCGGAGTTGGAGGTTGCGACTCATGCGATCGCGCCTCAGATCCAAATACCGATACTTCAACCGCAACTCTTCCCGCACCGGTTCGCTTTCGGCGCAGGAAACTTGAAAAGGTAATTGTTTCCCCAGTCCGTTGAGCAGTTTAATCTCGTCCGCGTATATTTCTACTTCCCCAGTAGGTAACTTGGGGTTGAGAGACTCCTCCGGGCGGCGGCTGACTCGTCCGGTAATTTGCACTACATATTCGTTACGCATCTTTTCTGCAGTGGGGTAGGAGTCGGGAGTACGTTCGGGGTCGCTGACAATTTGGACGATGCCCGAGCGATCGCGCAGGTCCAAAAAAATCACGCCCCCATGATCCCGACGGCGATCGACCCACCCAAAGAGGTTAACTGTTTTTCCAATCTCGGCGCTTGTTAGTTCGCCGCAATAAAGAGTCCGCATGGTTTAGTCCTCGCTATTTTAAATTGAACTTTTTAATTATGCACTATAATAGGATGGTGCGCAATGCGCACCCTACCAGTATTTGTAGGGTGCGCGCAGCGCACCATCGCCTGCATGATACGATAATAACTAATTTCGTTCCAAAAAAGCAACAGGGGAAACTCGGAAAAACTCGGCTAATTTTTTAACTTCTGTCACTGTTAAATCGCCCCGGTTATTAAGGACATCTGCCGCCCTCTCTTTGCTCTTAAAAATAAAAACCAAATCTTCGACATTCAGATTCAATTCTGTTAATAATGCCTTAATTAATTCCACGCTTTGAAGGGTAGGCCAGCTATGATAAAGTTCTTCATATTCTCGAACTAAGCTACCCAAAACATTGAGATAATCTTGCTCGTCAGGGGTTAATTGAGAACGAGATCTTAAAGAGTCAATAACTTCCTGAGTAGCTTCTAATTGTTCTTCCGAAGAAATAGGGCGTGGGGGAAAACTTTCAAGTAAAGCGAGGTAGAGGCGATCGCTACGAGAACCAGGGGTCATTTTTCCACTTCTAAATACTCAGAAATCATCCTCTTTGAATCCTTATATGTTTGGTTGTAGTATGGTGCGCGTCGCCGCGCACCATACCTAAAATTCGACTCTCGAACTACTTTTTAGAAGGGGGCTCTTCGGCAGTTAGAACATCCCAAGCAGCTTGAGCCGCCGCCACCAAGCGATCGCCGAAATCCTGGATTTCCTTAACCATATTTTGCCAGTTCTTTTCTGCCTCATTTTCCAGCATCGTACCCGCTTTTTCAATGCGTTCGGTATCGATAAGCTTGATTCTCTCGATAGTTTCCCTAGCTTGTCGGACAGCCGTTACATAAGCTTCGCGAGTAAAATCCCCTGCAGCTTGAACTTCTGATTGGGCCAGCTTTTTAATTGCCTCCACCAGTTCCTTAGTTTCCTGCTTGACCGCATCAGTTTCGTTAGCCATCTCGCTTTCGACCATTTTATTAGTGCTGTCGCTAACTTCTACTATTGCTCTTTCTTTCGGCACGTTTTCTTCTGTCATTATTTGTTTCTCCTTTTAAACTAACTATTTTATTGACAACTTGGTAATTCTAGTGCATCCCAGATTGGTCAAACATAAAAACCGTTACGAACGATTATCTATTACCCATTACCTATTACCCATTACCAAAAATCGGTAAATTATTGGTTATGTTTAAAAATGGGATGCACCCGGTAACTCTCTCTCCAACTTTAACAATTGTTCGACTCGCTCTTCCGTGGAAGGGTGAGTGGCAAACAAATTAGCCATAAACCTCCCCGAGAACCCATTCATAATTAAAAGGGGCTCGAAAGCCGGATTTCCCTCCATCGGCGTCTGTCGAAGGCTGCCATCCAGACGTTGCAAAGCCCTTGCCAGAGCCCGGGGATTGCCCGTAAGCTTTGCGGCACCGGCATCGGCAGAGTATTCTCTAGTCCGAGAAATTGCCATCTGGATTATTGTAGCAGAAATGGGGGCCAACATGACCGTCAATAAAAGGACCAAAGGATTTGGGCCATTGTCGTTACGACCTCCACGGAACCACATCCCATAGCTGGCGACTTGGGCAAGCCAGGAAATTGCCCCCGCAACCGTTGCCGCTACGGCCTGGGTGAGAGTATCGCGATTTTTAATATGGCTGAGTTCGTGGGCGATAACTGCTTCGAGTTCGTCTTCCGGTAACATCCTCATAATGCCCTCGGTGACTGCCACGGCGGCGTGTTCTGGATCTCTGCCCGTAGCAAAGGCGTTAGGAGTATTAGTCGGTACTATGTAAACTCCCGGCATTGGTAACTCAGCTTTTTGAGATAACTTTTCCACCATCTTATAAAGAGCGGGAGCTTCGCTAGCACTTACCTGTCTAGCCTTATAAGCTGCTAAGGCAATTTTATCGGAATAGAACCACGAACCCAGGTTCGTTACAGTCGCTAAAACAATTCCGATAGCTGCACCAAAAGTACCACCGATTACCCAGTAACTAATTGTTATTAAAAGAGCGCTGAGTAATCCTAATAAAGCAACCGTTTTAATTTGGTTCATATTCTCTTTTGGGAATCGGGAATTGAGAATTGCTAATTGTTAATCCTAGAAACCCGGTTTTTTCAAAAAACCGGGTTTCTGAGATACTTTAGCTATTACCAATATTAACAATTAGCAATTAGCAATTAGCCATGCCAAAAGTACGGTTTTCCCCCATCGGTCGGATTAGCAATTAGGTTTTAACGTATTTTAAGGAGCCTTGGTTTAATATTTAAAAGTACCTCTTCTGCCACAGATTCAACCACATTAATACTTACTGAATTGCCCAATTGATAGTAAGCGCGATCGTCGTTCTCGTGGAGAATAAAATCATCGGGAAAACCTTGCAACCTCGCAGCTTCCCGAGGGGTAATTTTTCTCAAGCGATTGTTATAATAAACTCCCAACCTATTAGCATCGCTGGCAACTAAAGTCACCGCTATTTTATTCGGTTCTAAAAATTTATAAACTTCAAAAGAAAAATTTCCCGTCATAGTTTTATATTTAGACTTGACTTTTTTCAGATAATTTTTAGCCACCAGATTTCTCAGCAACTTATCCAGTTCTGGATGAGGAAAAAAACTTTTAATTTGTGCCTTAGTCAACAGTTTATGGTCTCGGCCTTGGCCAAACTCGTTATCCCGCCTGTTTAAGATAAAACTGTTCATTAGTTCGATTTCATCTGGAGTACATTTACCCCGCAAACCTAACTCCCAAGAGTAAATAGAATTTTTGCCAATACGGTCAATTATTCTCATGCCGTGTACCCCATTCAAATCACCATTAAATTTGCGCTTTAAAGCATTAACAAACTCCCGAGAACAGTTATATTTTTTATCTGGGTTTTCTTCTAAAATATCTGCCACTGTTACTGGTTTGCATTCTGCATCTAGCCAAGGGAGTTCGTCGGGGTTATCCTCATAAGAATCTAGGGGTTTGGTCTCGGAATATAAATGAAATTTCGGCGCAGCATTTAACACTCCTACGATATAAACTCTCAAGCGATTTTGTGGCAATTCAAAATTAGCGCTATTGAGCAAAAAGACATCAAAACTATAGCCTCTGCTTTTAAATTCGTGTTCGATGGTTTTAATAGTTCTGCCTTTATCGTTGCTTAAAAGACCGCGCACGTTTTCTAAGATAAAAGCTATGGGTTTGTAAGTATCGATTAATCTGGTAATTTCAAAAAAAAGGGTTCCTCTGGTATCGCCAAAACCAGCTTGTCTGCCCGCATAAGAAAAAGATTGACAAGGAAAACCAGCTAGCAATATTTCGTGGGGAGGGAGCTCGTCTATGAGGCGAATGTCTCCTAAAGGATATTCGCCAAAATTTTTTTCGTAAACCGAACGAGAGTCGGCATCTAACTCGCAACTTAAGACGCATTCGGTTATCGTTTTTAAAGAATCAGCACCCCTTTCAAAACCCAATCTCATGCCACCAATGCCAGCAAACAAATCTACAAAACGAATTTTTTTCATCGTAATTTTCTAATGAATATTAGTTGTTTTTTACACCATTTTTAGTTGTCAGTTGTTAGTTGGTAGAACAGGCGCCTGTTATCTGCTTAATTCCCAATTCTAAATTCCCAATTCTAAATTCCCCATTCTAAATTCCCCATTCTAAATTCCCCATTCTAAATTCCCAATTCCCCATTTCCCATTCTAAATTCCCAAAATTGGACATAAATAGCCCTCGGCCTCTCGATCTAGCCTTCAGCTATAATTTACAAGGAGACCGCAAGGGCGATCGGATATTGTCTCGGGCTTGTGGAATCTATTACCACCATTGGAGCCAACTGTTAATTAAACCGATAAAAAATGAGATTCGATTTGGCCCATTTATTCCAACAAACCACCGAGTTTTTTAGTGTAGCACGTCTTTGGCTCTTGGCAATATTGCAACAGCCAAGAATACGAGATTGCAATTCGCGATCGCTCCTGTCGCGATCGCCGATTTTCTTAGCAGGTATTATTTAGATATATGGTTTCTTCAAAAGTTCGACAATGCTTTCCCCTACGGCACTCTATTTATTAATGTCATTGGCCGTTTGGCTATGGGTTTTTTTGTCACTCTCGCCTTAGAAGATTCGACTATTATTTCCCCAGAAGTCCGCTTATTAATAACAGTAGAATTTTAAAGTTCTTATACCACCTTCTCTACTTATGAATTAGAAACTATGACCCTCTTAAAGCAAAGCAACATCATGCCAGCAGCAACATATGGGCTGGGCAGTGCAATTTTTGGTATTTTAGGCTTGCAATTAGGCTTGCAATTAGGGCATATTTTAGCGAAATTGACTGCAAAGACCAATTTTTTCTAACGGCTAATTGCTAATTAGTAATGACAATTAACAATTGACAATTGACAATTGACAATTAGCGATACCTTATTAGCTCGCTTCAAAATACCAGAGGCATTCGGTGAAAGTGCCTCTAGGGACTAGACTGGTATGAGCAATGTATTACGGGTTACAGGAGGGTCGGCCTTGACTGAGAATAATTATCCATCCTCTCCCCTCTCGAACGTTTCGCGTCGAGAACTCCGGGAGTTAGTAAGATCCCAACTACAAGCTTTATTGGAGCAACAGAACCTTGCGGGGGCCAAGGCTCTGTTAGTGCCAGTCCAGCCTGCCGATATTGCCGAAGCGATCGAAGGTTTACCAGAAACCATGCAGGTAATAGCCTTCCGCCTGCTGCTCAAAAACGAGGCTATCGAAGTTTACGAACACCTCGACTCCAGCGTTCAGCAGTCCCTCTGCGAAAAATTCAAACGCCAAGAAGTCCTCGACATCGTAGATAAAATGTCCCCAGACGACCGGGCCAGATTATTCGACGAATTGCCCGCCAAAGTGGTCCGCCGCCTCCGGGCCGAACTAAGCCCCCAAGAAAGAGAGGCCACTTCCCTACTTCTGGGTTACGAGGCCGAAAGCGCGGGGCGAATTATGACCCCGGAGTACATCTCCCTCAAAGAATACTTTACCGTCAGCCAAAGTTTGGGGGAAATTCGCAGGAAGGCTAACGTTACCGAGACTGTCTATTCCCTTTACGTTACAGACTCCCAACGCCACCTAACCGGTATTGTCTCCTTGCGGGATTTAGTCGTTGCCCAACCCGAGGAAACCGTAGGGGATATTATGGGCCGGGACTTGGTGTTCGTTCATACAGATACCGATCGCGAAGAAGTGGCCCGAGTTATTCAGCGCTACGATTTTTTGGCCCTGCCAGTGGTCGATCGCGAACAGCGATTAGTGGGCATTATCACCGTCGATGATGTCCTCGATATTTTAGAACAAGAAACCACCGAAGATATTTATGCCTTCGGTGGCGTCCAATCTGAGGGGGACAATTACTTTCAGGTCGATTTATTTACGGCGGCCCGCAGAAGAGTGGTTTGGCTTTTTGTGTTACTCCTCACTAATAGCGTGACCGGCAGTATTATCAGCGCCCAAGAAGATATCTTGCAAAAAGTGGTAGCTTTAGCGGCCTTTATCCCTTTATTAACCGGTACCGGCGGCAACGTGGGCGCCCAATCTTCTACGGTTGTCATTCGGGGAATGAATACCGATGAAATTTGGAAAATGGGGCCGATGCAAGTAATCGTCCGCGAAGGACTGGCAGGGGCTTTGCTCGGTTCTATTTTAGGAATCTTGGCAACAATTTGGGCTTATTTTTTGATTGTTCCAGGAAATTTTGCCGTGTCGATTACGGTGGGGGTTAGTTTGTTAGCGATCGCTATTTTAGCCTCGGTTGCTGGCTCTTCTTTACCTTTTCTGTTTCGCTCTTTTGGCCTGGATCCTGCCTTGATGTCCGCTCCTTTTATTACTACTGCTGTAGATGTTTTAGGTGTCTTAATTTATTTCAATTTAGCCAGATCAATTTTGCCAATCTGAGGGAATAATAATCCATGTACGTCACCAATGAAATCGAGCCAGATGCTTATCGCTCTTTGGGAATGGCTAATGGCTAATGGCCAATCAAAAAAAATTAGCAATTAGCAATTAGCAGTTAGCAATTAGCAGTTAGCAATTAGCAGCTAGCAATTAGCAGCTAGCAATTAGCAGCTAGCAATTAGCAGCTAGCAATTAGCAGCTAGCAATATATTTTTATTAATTATGTTAAAAAATCTTAACTTGTTAGAATTTGCCGAATATTTTTTCCTGGCAGCTACAGTTGGTTGTACCATCGCTACTCTCTTGGGGGAGCCGGTTTATTATAGCTTAGTACCTGTTTCTATTGCCCTGTTACTGGGTGCAATTAACCGGTTTAGATTGGAAAAACAAAGCCAAGCAAGTAAAGCAGATATCGCAGCTAAAATAGATAGCGATCGAGAAACAATTACTCAATTAATTTCTCAGTTAGAAACTAGAATTGGTAGCTTTAAATTATCAGCAACTAACGAAGAAGATTCCCAGCAAAATACCAGTTTTGCTGCGCGAGACGAAGCCAATATCAAGCATTTAATAACCGCCATTCAAAGCCTGTCAAACCGACTCAATATTCAAGAACAAACTATTAAAATGTTGCAAACAGAATTAGAGTTAGTTTCCCAACAATTCCGGCGGCGACCGGAACTAGAACAAATTAATAATTTAACTAGCATCATCGTCGATTTGCAACAGTTTATTAACCAATTACCCCAGTGGGGTTCCCTCCAACAAACACAGTTAATGGAAATACAAGAAAAGGTGAATAATGCCTTAACTCAACTATCAGAAGAACTGGCAGATATTCCTCATAAAGTTGATGCCGCAGTGCAAACTCGGGTTGATGAGATTAATCAAAATCGCTGAAGCGATTACTACGAACTGCGCGATCGCTACGAAACTGGTAAACAGACAGTAAATGTTGTTTTACCCGGTTGGCTTTCTACTTCAATATTACCTTGATGCTTGTCAATAATTTTCCTAACAATATCCAAACCCAAACCGCTGCCCTCTCCAGGAGGTTTGGTCGTAAAAAATGGTTGAAAGATTTTAGACATCAACTCGGCGGGAATGCCTTTACCGCTATCGGTAATGCTGACTTCAACCTTCTTATTTTTTCGCCTCAAACCGATAGTTAAAGTCCCTTTATTATCCATTGCTTGTAAAGCATTGTGAATCAAATTCGTCCAAACTTGATTGAGCTCGTCCTGATAGCATAAAACGGGGGGAACATCTTCATAATTGCGAATGACTTCCACTCCTCTTTTAATGGGATTTTGATACAGAGTTAAAATAGTTTCTATGCCATCGATAAGGTTAGCTTCGACCTTTTTGCCCTGGGAGTCGTAACGGGAATAGCTTTTCAGAGCAAATACTATTTTGGCGGCGCGATCTACGGCATTACTGATAGTATTAGTGCTTTGGTGGAGGGTGAAAAATTGATAGGCATTCTCTAAAATATTGCTGCTATCGGCAGCTTTTAAAATCGTCCAAAAGGGTTCGATATCCTCCACACCGATATCAACTAGCATATCCGCTATAGTGTCGGCATCCTCAATACCTTCCGCTTCTAATTGTTGCCGAAAGCTTCTTCTAATCTTTCTTTGTTCCTTGCTGGATAAACGAACTTTTTGTTGCTTATATTTTTGCAGTAAATCGAAGAAATATGCTTGACCTTCTGGAGATAGTTTTTGGAAAAAATGGGGCAACTCTTGTAAGGTTTTATCTAAGAAGTCAGCAATATTTTCTATAGAAGAACGAATGGCACCCAAAGGATTATTAATTTCGTGGGCAACTCCCGCAATGAGTTGTCCCAGGGCCGCCATTTTTTCCGATTGAATTAACTCTTCTTGAGTAGTTTTTAAATGTTCCAGAGTTTGAGAAAGTTCTTCCGTGCGTTCCGCAACTTGTCGTTCTAAATTGCGGTTATAATCTGCTAAAAGTTGCTCGGCTTGTTTGCGTTCGGTGATGTCTTGAAAAGCGGCGATCGCGTAAACAAGATTCTTGTGGGCATCGTAAATTGGCATCCCCCAAACCTCCAAAGGAATCTTTTTATCCGAAAGGCGGATTTCCAGATCGTCAATATTGACGCTTTTACCTTGCAAAGCATTTAAAAGAGGGTCGCGATCGCTTGGATAAATCTCATCGCTATCTGCCAAATAAACCTGATAAAGATGCCTCAAATCTTCCGCCGTTTCGTTATTCACAATTCCTTGACTTAATAACTGCTGGCCTCTAGAATTAACATAATAGGGTTTCCCCTCTTTATCCGCTACAAAAACTCCCACTGGCATCGCTTCCAAAATTTGCTGTAGCTTGGCATTTTGTTCGGCTATTTTCTTCTCTTGGTGATAGCTATTCAACGCTTCTTTGACAGTTAAATGCAAATCTTCCGATTCCCAAGGTTTCGCCATGTAGCGATATAATTTAGCATACTTAATCGCATTACCAATTGCCTCCAAATCTGCCTGACCGGTCAGCATTATTTTTAGAGTTTTCGGAGAAATTTCATGTACCCTTCTTAAAAATTCATCTCCCTTCATCTTAGGCATGATGTAGTCGGAGATGGCTAAAGAAACCTCGCAGCCATCTCGCAACAATTCCTCAAATAGCTCTAAAGCTTCATCGCCACTTTCTGCCATTTCCAACACATACTCATCCCCTAGAGCCCGTGTTAGTTCGATATCCAGACTCTCCAAAATTGTGCGTTCGTCATCCACGCAAACAATCGCGTTTTTTTTACTCATTTTTTTCCCAAACCAGTCTTAATAGCTTCAATTAATCCCTCAGAATCCCAAGGTTTTGACAAATACCGATGCAAATTTGCCTCTCTTTTTGCCCGCTGGATTGCATCTTCATCGGCCTGCCCCGTTAACAATATTTTAATAACGTTAGGAAATTTTTCGTGAATTTTAATTAAAAATTCATCTCCCTTCATTCCCGGCATCAACCAATCCGACACGATGACAATTATCTCAGTATTCTCCTCTTCCAGTTCCTCGATAATTTCTAAAGCCTCATCAGCACTTTCTGCCATTTCATAAGCATACTCATCCTTAAAAGCATTTTGGAGTTGAATTTCCAAACTATCCAAAATTACTACTTCATCATCTACGCATAAAATTGTTGCTTTACTCATAATTAGTTTCCTCCTTTTAATTCTCTGGATTTATCGGCAATAAAATAGTAAAAGTTGTTTTTCCCGGTTGACTTGCCACCTCTATTTTACCCTCATGTTTGGCTAAAATTTTCTTAACAATATCCAACCCCAAACCGCTACCTTCTCCTGGGGGTTTAGTCGTAAAAAACGGGTCAAATATTTTGGACATAATCTCCTCCGGTATGCCCGCCCCCGTATCGGTCATTTTAACCTGCACGTTTGCACCCTCCAGCCCCACATCAATAGTTAAAGTCCCCCGATCGTCCATTGCCTGTAAAGCGTTGTGGACTAAATTCGTCCAGATTTGATTTAATTCATCAGGATAACAGGAAATATTAGGGATGTCAAGATAATTTCTGACTGCCTCTACCCCCTGTTTTAATTGATTTTGATACAAAGTTAACACGGTTTCTATGCCATTAATAATATTCGCTTTAACCTTCTCCCCGCTGCTATCGTAACGGGCATAACTTTTGAGAGCAAATACCACTTTTCCCGCCCTGTCTGTAGCAGTTTTAATAGTACGAGTGCTAATTTTTACGTTCGATAATTGGTTTGCTTGGTTTAAAATATTTAGCCCATTTTTGTCTTGTAATAAAGGTAAAAACGGGGAAATATCGTCATAAATTCCCATGCTAACTAGAATCTGAGCAATAGTATCGGCATCCTCTATTTCTTCTGCTTCTAATTTCTTCTGCTTCTAATTGACCCTTTAAAGTTTTCCTGAAATGTCGTTTTTCCCGCGTTGAAAATGAAGTTTCTCGTTGCAGCGATGTTTCCACTAAAGCAAAAAAGTCTTGTTGGCGTTCGGGAGATAATTTTTGGAAAAATAAATAGGATTTTTGAAGGGTTTCTTTTAAAAAACTGGCAATATTGTTAATAGAAGAACCGATGGCCCCCAAAGGAGTATTAATTTCGTGGGCAACGCCGGCTACCAACTGTCCTAAAGCTGCCATTTTTTCCGATTGAATTAGTTCTTCTTGGGTAGCTTTTAGATGCTCTAAAGTTTCTGAAAGTTCTTGAGTGCGTTCGGCAACTTTTGTTTCTAAAGAGGCATAAAGTCTGGCATTTTCAATAGAAATTGCTGCTGGGGATGACAGGAGTTTTACGACTTCTAAACGTTCCCGAGTAAATGCACCCGCACTCAAATTATTTTCTAAATAGACCATACTTACTAATTGCCCTCGATCCATCAGTGGGGCACATAAAATTGATTTAGTTTTATGTTGTTGAATGTAGGCATCTTGGGTGAAATTTCCTTCGCCTTTGGCATCGTTTAAAACTAGACTTTCTTTAGTTCTGGCAACGTAATTAATTACCGACACCGGCCAACAACTTTCTCTGGGTAAAGATGGCAACACAGAAATGTCTTTACTCTCTATTTTTTTGGAAGCTTCTACCGACAGCTTACCCTCCCTAGCTAAGATTAAATGTCCGCTTTGGGCCCCGGCATTTTCTAATAATATTTGCATCAATTTTTCTAATAACTTACCCAAGAAAATCTCGCCAGAAATTGCTTGGGAAGCTTTCATTACTGTTGCTAAATCTAATGCTTCTCCCGAACCCGTAGTTGTGACAATACTTGTGGTTGTAGTAGCAGATCCCTCGCTTTTCTTTTGACTATCTGATTCTCTTAATAAATCCCGATATTTGCTTTCTAAATCCTCTATTTTCCATTTTGCCCCCCAGATTTGATAGCCATAACGAGCATTTTTGAGATAAGTTTTAGCAAATTCTTCTTTGCCTTTAGCCAACCAAAATTTAGCTGCCAATTCGTTAGCTAATGCTTCATTTTGTACGAATTGGTTTTCTCTGGCAGATTCAATAGAGCGATCGTACAATTCCATCGCTTCTAAATCTTTACCAGAAATTCGCGCCATTTCTGCTGCTATTAACAAATACTTGTGGAGGAAATTCTCCGGGCAATTATCCGCCCAAATTTTCATTTGCTTTTGATTGATTTCTAACCGTTCCCAATCTTGTTTTTTCGTTTCCCCCGTTGCCTCTGGATAAACTGCCGCCACAATTAAAGAATAATGAAAATTATATTCGGAACCTTGGAAATGACCCAAGACAAAATCGAGATATTTACCCGCTTCTAAAGCGCAATCTAAAGCTGCTGTCGGTTCGTCGTACAAATAAAGAATTTGAGATTTAAAAATATTAAAAGTACACAACCAAGCAAAACTATTATGGGCGCGACAATTTTCGAGATATTCAACATCGTTAAATTCGTCGTTATGAAAATCTAATTTTCCTTTTGTTATCCCCAATAAATTCCAGAGGGCGAGTTGAAAACCCAACATTCCATCGGTTCCCCATTGATTTTTTGTCTTTTGGCTAAAATGCAAATAATTGGGAACGATTTCGCGCAGTTTTTCGAGATTTATTCCCTGATAAAATAGGTAGCGCAATTGGTGTTCGAGGGCCTATCCAGAATGCCGCAACTCTCCCGACGATAAACCTGCTTGATAGGAATCGTCGAAGATATCTTTGGCAAATTTAAGATGCTTTACCCAATGATTCAAATGACCGCCTAAAACCAAACAAGCGGCACATTTTTGAAACTGACTGTTAAATTTATCGCTTACAGAAACCGCCAGACAACCAAACTCGTAACCCGATTTATAATCTCCTAAAACCGAACCCATGATAATTCCGTAAGTAACGTAACCTTTGGCAGATTCGGCAATATGCCCGTAAGTTAAAGAAAGATTTGCCATTTTGCCGACAATTACCGGGTATAATTCTTGATTGGAAAAGTAGGCTGGCGGGTCGATATTTATTAACAATTTACCTACCATTCTTTGCTCGGGAATCTCTATTTCTGGTTCGTTTATTAAAGAGGGAATCGAGGGATGGCCTAAGTTTTGTTTCCCTAATTCTACTTCTACGGCAAGGGCATTTTTTAAATCGGTTTTTGGCCAATCTACTCCCAACAACGCCAAAGCTTTTCTACCCGCTTCAATGGCATCGGCATATTTGGCCGTTAAAGTATATTGAATAATTAATTGGTTATAAATTTCTGCTTGATCTAGTGGTGAATTTGCCCGCTGTAAAATGAAGTTAATTAGCTCTTCCGAAATCTCCAAATTGCCGTTTAAATATTCGACTGAAATTGCTCGAATTTACCCGCAATAAAATAACCCCGTTTTTCCGTTATTGGTTTATAAACTTCAGCTACCAGAGATGACTTGCCGATGCCAGAATAACCCGCCACTAACATCAATTCTATGCGCGATTTTCTAGTTGCTACTCGGTCGAATGCCCTTAATAAGTAGGAGTGCAAAATTAATTAGACACCGAACAGACAAGATGTCTGTTCT
>CAZUCT010000161.1:0-16888 GCA_964619285.1 uncultured bacterium
CATCACCCTCAAACCAAGCAGTTGTAGGCTATCCAAAGAATGAAACAGCCCTGCCCATTCCCTATTCCCAAAAAGCATTTATTTTTTGGTTCTCTTCAAAGTTGACGTGCAACCATCACTTCCTTCGTCAAGGCATTTAAGGCTCCCAAAACATTAAAGCGTTTTCGACCTGATGGTGTTTGAAGAAATTTTCGACTTCTGCACCACACAAATCCTAAAAAACCTCCCATTACAAAGTGGGCCGCATCTACAAAAAATACTATTCTCCTCCCCTCCCTAGCTTCTTTAAGTCTGGGCTCTAGTTCTTTTTTTTAAAATTTTTTTTGTTCTTTAGGGTCTGCTTTTGCTGGTATTTGCCCTACTTTTAACAGGCGCATTCCCATCTTTTTTAAAAACATTCTGATTTGAGTTTCACATCGCTTAATTCCTGTTAATTTTTCAATTTCAGCAGCAGCTTCTTTGACTGTAGCTGGAGGATTTTTGTCAAAATGTTCTTTGAGCATTTGTTCAAAGAACATCAATTCGCTCTGAGGTTTATAGATATTAAATTCTGCTAGTTCTTCTAAGCCCCCTTGTAAATATTCAGAAAAATAACTGCGCATAGTGTTGTCATTAACTCCAGATAATCTGGCGATTTGTTTATGAGGTAAACCTTGACTTTTTAGCCACAATACTTCCATTTTTCGACGCACCCTTGGGTGAGGATGATGAAATCTTAAATGATTCAGTTGTTTTCGGTCTTCTTCGCTAAATTGTATTTTTATCATAGTTTTTGAACGGAAAACACAAGCTGGACATCAGACATTGTAGCTCAAAAATTAAAAAAACGCAATTCCTTGCCGTTTGGAGTATACCCGCTTATTTATTTGCTTTACCATTAACAATTAGCAATTAGCAATTAGCAAAAAGCGTTAAACTCTTGGTTTTATTCTTGCATTGAGATGCACCCGATTTATATCGAGACTATCCCCAATAATTCCTGTAATTCCAGTAACTCCCTCAGAGTTAGTAAAATGGCTAAATATTCGCCCCCTTCCTAAATTTGGATTCCTCCAGGGTGGCAGTAATAACTGCGACTGACTCATTCTATTATTTGAGCTACCTCGACTTTTTTTCCTTCAATAATTGTACTTAACAAAAATTTCTTTGGTGCGCTGCGCGCACCCTACTAACTCTATCAGGCGATCGCTTTTTTGCTTTCAACTTCAAGCAACTTGAAACAACTTCTCGAACTTTTTAGCTGCTGGTAATGTCTTGCCTTCCTCGCGGTAACTTTCAGTCAATAACTCTAATACCTCTTCGGCATTAGCGATCGCCTCTGCATAAGAATCTCCATGAGTAATCGGCTGCATTACATCCTCAAACTCGGGGAGAAATACGACAAAGCAATTATCCTCATCAGACCATTGAATTAAGATAGTATATTTCATTATTCTGTTGTCTCCCGTTCTTCAATTTCTTTGAGCATTTCAAGAGCATCGTTAACTTGCTTTTGTAAATAAATTTTAGCATCGCTACCATCTTTGCCAGCAATAACGATTGCTTATGGAAGTTGAGAATGAATCCACTTACTATGACTTCCCTTTGCTGGTTTACAAATAAACCCTGCTTTTAGTAGCTTGCTTTTTAACTCTCGAATTTTGGGTGGCATCAGTTTAATTGCATTTTAACTTATTTAATAATAATAGCGTTTTTATTCCAGGTGAAGGTACAGCAGTCACATAAAATTCTAGTGCTATGAAACTCCATCTGAGATTTTCTTCGCGCTGAATAATTGTACTGGTGCGCGGCGCGCACCCTACTAACTTTAGTTCAGAAACCCGGTTTTTTGAAAAAACCGGGTTTCTTAGTTATAATTCCAATTGAGCGGAAACAACAATTTGATAAATCATAATTCCCACGGAAACAATCCCCGCACCAACCATTAAAGCTGATGGCATTAATTTACGGGTTTTTATCAGTCGGGAGATAAATGTAATTACCAAAAACGTCCCTATTACCGACGCTAATATCAATCCCCAATTCATTCCCATCAACGGCAGAAGGCCGGCAATAACTAACAAAATGCCGCAGCTAACTCCGGCAAATAATGAGATTTTGCTTTTGGCTTTGACGTAGCCCATAATGCCGCCGCCTATCGCTAAAATACCGTAGGCGATCGCTGCTATTATTCCTAAATTCATTTGTTTTTCTCCTTAGTTAATAACTTATTCGGTAGCCCAGAAACCCGGTTTTTTGAAAAAACCGGGTTTCTTAATGCCAATTATCAAAACTTAACATAAAAAGAGTCTAAAAATTTGAGAAGATGGGGGGCGTTCTCCTATAAAGAAAGATGGCACGATGTCCTATTTAAACCCTGGAGCGATCGCCCAAATCAAAACCATAGAACTACAAGTAGCATCCCTGTTGCTCTATCAATCAGTTCTAGAAAATTCCGTGGGTCAAACCTTTCTAGACCTGCTACAATCTCTCCGCCATAACGACATCACCGGCATGAAATCTCTCAGGGCCTACGGTCGATGGTTTAAAGCCATTGCTGCCGAAAATACCGACTGGCAAAATTACCTAATCGGTCAAATCCTCGCCGATGAAAACCCCTTTAGCCGACAGGCCCAACAAACCGACTTTGCCAATTTGCCCCCTGGTTTGGTGGCGGCGGCAAAACACGACCTCCAAAGGCTACAAATTATTTATCAATGCAGCGAAAACCGGTTGGGCAGTTGGTTGCGGGTGGCCGGGCAATTAAAAGAACCCCCCGTGGTTTGGCAGGTCGGGGGCCAACCTGAAATGCCTCCCGGCAAAAAGTCCATCTGCGACAAACTGCGGCAGCTTGGCGACTGGGGCGAGGCCGTGGAGGACTTGGGCAATTACTATCGCCAATTTGGGGCCGGTTTGTTTGCCCGATACCCGGCCATGCAGTGGCGGGGGGGCCAGTTAGTCGGTATCTCCGATCCAGATCCCGTCGAATTATCGGAATTAGTCGGATACGAGTCCCAGAAAGAAACCTTAATCAAAAATACCGAGTTCCTTTTGGCAGGTTATCGGGCCCTCCACGTCTTGCTTTATGGCAGTCGCGGCAGCGGTAAATCTTCTTTAGTTAAGGGATTGTTAAATCGATTTCAAGAACGGAATTTGCGTTTAATTGAAGTAGCTAAGTCCGATTTAAACGATTTGCCTTTAATCGTGGAGAGGTTGCGAGACGTGCCCCAAAAATTTATTATCTTTGTCGATGACCTTTCCTTTGAGGAGGATAACGACGCTTTTAAGGCACTCAAGGCAATTTTAGAAGGTAGCGCCATCGCTCGGCCCGAAAATGTGGTAGTTTATGCTACGTCCAACCGACGACATTTGGTCCGAGAGTTTTTTGAGGACCGGCCAAGTCCCAGAGATGGCGATGAGGTTCATAGCTGGGATACCCTCCAGGAGAAACTGTCTTTTAGCGATCGCTTTGGGTTAACTTTAACCTTCGAGCCCGCCGACCAAAACACTTATTTAAACATCGTCCGCCACCGGGCAAAACAAGCAAACATTCAACTCAAGGCCGAAGACTTAGAATTTCTGGCCTTGCAGTGGGCCACGCGCCATAACGGGCGTTCTGGACGGACGGCGAAGCAGTTTGTTGACTTTCTTGGGGCCGAGTTAGCAACTGTTGACAAATAGGTTGAAAAAAATCGGCGGGTAGTGGCATCATGGTCTAGGTAAAAACACTCTCTAATTTAGGAGAACTAAATATGAGTCTATTTCAACAGGGTACTGGCGAACTCCAAGCCAGGGATATTAAACTAGAACCTGCAGAAGCCTTTGCAGCGATCGCTCTAATTGCCGTAGCTGCTGACGACATAATTACTACTAGCGAATCTCAAGCTATTACTATGCTTTTCTCTCGTATGGAACTGTTTAGTAAATATTCCGAAGATGCCTTAAGAAAAATGACAGATAAACTGCTTGGGATTATTAAGAACAAAGATATTAAACCTTTGTTCGATGCAGCAGTAGCAGCAGTACCAAAGGATTTAAAAGAGACAGTTTTTGCTGTTACTACCGATTTGGTATTAGCAGATGGAGATTTGGCAGAGGAGGAAGAGGAACTTTTGAACGAGCTCTATACTGCCTTAAAAATTTCTTCAGAAATGGCGGATAAAATTATTGATGTCATTTCTATCAAGAATAAAGGTTAATTGTTAATAGTTAATTGCTAATTGTTAATTGTTAGTTAGCAATTAGCAACGGAAAACAAAACTAACAAAGAGAGACAATGGAAAAGAGAAAATCTTGGCATCAAAAATATGTAAAAGAAAACCGGGGTAAAATCTGGCGGGGAGTGCTAACTTGTCTGATGCCAGTAGCGATCGCCGCCTCAGTTTTTGCCACGGCAGCGCCATCGCTTTCTGCCATTCGCGAAGGCAACCGAGGCAGCGAAGTTACCGAACTTCAAAACAAGTTAAAAGAGTTAGGTTACTTCCCAGAAAATATCAGAATTACTGGCTATTTTGGCAGAGTCACTAAAGAGGCAGTAATTAAATTTCAACGGGATAATAATCTCAAAGCTGATGGTATTGCCGGCGACGATACTTTAGCTGCTTTAGGAGTAGTTGAAACCGATAATTCGGCATCAGAATCTCAAGCAAATACTTCTACTTTGAGGGTGGGAAGTAAGGGCGAAGCTGTCAGATTATTACAACTGCAACTGGCAGTTTTTGAATATTATCAAGGTGAAATTAACGGGGACTTTAATGAAAGTACGAGGGCGGCCTTGATAGAATTTCAAGTAGAAAACGGACTCGAAGCAGATGGAATTCTCGATGCGGAAACTCGACGAGCTCTTAAAGAAAGAGAAGACGAAATTTTTGCAAAAAGTTAATGGTTTTTAGTTACATTAGAACGGTTCGCTTTCAGGATACCGATGCTGCAGGAGTGGTTTATTTTGCTAACGTTTTGGCAATGTGCCACGAAGCTTACGAAGCATCTTTAGCGGCATCGGGTATTAACCTGAAAGCGTTTTTTAGCAATTCAAAAGTTGCAATTCCCATCGTTAATGCCAGGGTCGATTTTCGCCGCCCCATGTTTTGCGGGGAAGATTTAATAATAGAATTAACGCCGGAAAAGTTAAGCGATAACGAGTTTGAAATTGCCTATCAAATCTTTATTAGCGATGCTAAAGATAAATGGGCGGCGAAGGCAATGACTCGCCACGTTTGTATTAATCCAGAGAGTAGAAAGAGGCAAATATTCTCTGAAGAAATAATGGAGTGGTTGCCAGCCAATTCTTAAAAAAAAATGTAGGTTGGGTGGAACGGAGTGGAACCCAACATCTTCGTTGGGTTCCGTTGCACTCCACCCAACCTACAGAAAAATGGCAAAGGTATTGTAACTAGGAACCAGAATTAACCAACTTCTGATAATCTTCCCCCTGTCGAATATCGTCCAAAGGCGATTCAGGTTCGAGAGGTTCGTCGTAACAAAATTCTAATTCTAGTTGTATTGTTGAATTTAAGATTCTAGCGTTAACTCTCATTTTGCCGATTTTCCATCCAGAAGAACCTAGTTTTAAAAGTTGAGCTTCTCTACCTTCTGGAGGAAAAATTAACACGATATCTATCAAAGAAAAACTCAGATGACCTTCAATAATTGAAATGTCAGGTAAGCTGAGTTGTGAAAACAGGCTTTTATGATAAAAAATCTCTTTGTTTCTTTTTTCTTCTTCTAGATAATTAAATTTCTTACGCATTTTGTCTACCAACAACTCTTTCAACCTTGCCACAGTAAAAGTGTCTTTATCAATCATCAAAATATCCGTATCGCAATCTAAAAGTTCAAATCTATCGCCCATAACCATAACTCCTATTAATCTAAATTAGATTGACAGTTCCAGTAATAAGATAAACTAAAACCCAACCCATGTCAAATCGAACTTACACAATAATCGGCACCGGTGCGATCGGCGGATTTTACGGTGCAAAACTGCAACAAGCAGGTCATCGAGTCAGCTTTTTATTACGCAGCGACTACCACCACGTCGCCGCCCATGGTTTAATAGTCGAATCCGTCGATGGCGATATTATTTTACCCGAAGTTGATGCCTATAACGATGTTAAAAAAATGCCGAATAGCGATGTCATCGTCGTGGCATTGAAGGCAACGCAAAATCATCTGTTAGCAGAATTATTGCCCCCATTAATTAACGAAAATAGCGCAGTTTTATTATTACAAAACGGCATCAATATCGAACCAGAAATAACTCAAATTATCGGAGACAAAATCCTCATCGGTGGATTGTGTTTTATCTGTTCTAATAAAGTAGGTCCGGGGAAGATTCGTCACATCGATTATAGTGCTATTAGCATCGGGCAATATGCTAGTAATTATCAAGCTGCTGGCGTTACCGAAACAATGCGCGAAATAGCCGATGATTTTGAAAAAGCGGGCATTCCTATAGAACTTAATGAAGATTTGCTTTTAGCGAGGTGGAAAAAGTTAGTTTGGAATATTCCTTATAACGGTCTTTCGGTGGTATTAAATGCGAGAACCGATGAAATTATGGCTAATGCCGACACGCGGTTTTTAGCAGAAGAATTGATGCGAGAAGTGCAGTTGGGGGCGAAGAGTTGCGGGCGGAAAATAGGCGATCGCTTTATCGAAAAAATGCTCGACCACACGGAAAAAATGAATCCTTATTTAACGAGCATGAAACTAGATTATGATGGGAAAAGACCTTTGGAAGTTGAAGCAATTGTAGGTAATGCTTTGGGGATGGCAAAAGAGGCGGGAGTAGATTTGCCGAAGATTTCTACGCTTTATCGGCAGTTGAAGTTTTTGGATGTTAGGAATAGATTTTAATTGTAGGTTGGGTGTAGCGTAGCGAAACCCAACAAAAGAGGATTTTGTAACTAATAAAACCGATGGTTGGTAAAATGGAAACATCAAAAATCAATAAAGTTCATGCCCAGAAAAATTAGGGAGTTAAAAGCCCAACTCGTTCGTGAAGGATTTATTTATTTGCCCAAGCGTGGCAAAGGTAGCCACGAACGCTGGCGACATCCTTTGATAAGAAAAACACTGACAATTCCTGGTAAGGATGGAAGCGATGTTCCCCCTTATTTAGAAAAGCAGTTAGCAAATTTATTAATTGAATTAGCAGAATTAAGAGAGGATTGATATGAGTCAATATAGTATCATCGTTCAATGGTCCGATGAAGACCAACTTTTCCTAGTGACAATTCCCGAGTTTAGCGATCGCGTTATCATGCCTTGCGCCCACGGTAAAACTCGCTATGAAGCAATTATTAATGGAGAAGAAGTCATGGAAATGTATTTAGAAGCGTGGCAGGCAGAAGGAGAATCTCTCCCCGAACCTAACACGCTTCAAACTGTTTGATTAGCGAACGGGCAAGATGCCCGTTCTACGTTCCCACAATTTTTTTGACTCTATTTCTACTAATTTTACCCTGAGAATTGCGCGGCAACTCTGCAACTTCCACCCAAGATTTAGGCTGTTTAAACTTGCTCAATTTATCCTCAACCGCCGCCGCTAAAACATCCGCCGAAACTTCATCATTATTAGCAACATAAACCGCCGTTACAACCTCTCCCCAAAGGCGATCGCTCTTACCAATTACGCAAACATCTTTCACCAAACCGGTCCCTAAAATTGCCGCTTCTACTTCTGCTGGAAAGACATTTTCTCCCCCGCTAATAATTTTATCGCTGCCCCGCCCGACGATATGTAAAAAACCTTTTTCGTCGAAATATCCTAAATCGTCGGTGGGGAAGCAATCTTTGGGGAAATTATGGGGGCAATAGCTAACTATTTCTGGATAATAACCCCGCGCCAGCGACTCCGCTTCAATCTTCACAATGCCAATTTTATTTGCCCCCAAAATCTCCCCATTTTCCCCAAAAATACTAACTTTAGCATGAGGTAAAATTCGACCGTTGCTATTATTTCCAGCCAAAAAATCAACAGGTTTTAAAGTCGCAATTTGGGAAGCAGTTTCCGTCATGCCGTAAGTAGGCGCTAAGTTTATTTCATAATTTCTCGCCCTCTCAAATAATTCTCCCCAAGCGGGGGCACCTCCTAAAAGTACCGTTTTAAAATTAGCCAACCATTTAGCTGTTTCTGGAGTTTCTAACAAACGTTGCAGTTGAGTGGGAACTAGAGAAATAAAAAAATCTTGGCAGTCAATCTCCCATTTTTGCCGTTCCCAAATCTCTTTATAAGATGGCAAAATCACCAACTTTCCGCCAGTAACAAAAGAACGAACAAACTGCATTAAACCGCTGACGTGGTAAAGAGGCAAAACGCAGAAAGAGTTAATTTCTGGAACTTGGAAATATTCTTGAAAACCTCCCACCGATGCCGTTAAAGTTTCCCAAGTATGAACGGCAAATTTTATCTTTCCCGAAGTTCCCCCAGTGGGAATTAGTATTGGGGAATTTAGCAGCGGATTTTGTAACGGATGTAGCGGATGGGTTATCGGTGTAGAATTGGGATTATGGGTTATTTCTCCTAGAATTAAATCTGGTTTTACTAAGTTAAATACTTGCTGCCATTCCGGTTTTACCCAGTGGGAGTTGCATAAGAAAACCGGGCAACCTGCGGCGACGGCGGCGATGAAATAGGCGATAAATTCTAGTTGTTTGCTTTCGGCAATTATAATTTTTTGCTGAGTTTTGCCGCAAGATTTCTCGATTATTTGCTGGTAAGTTTTTAGGGAGATTTCGGATAATTCTCCGCAGTCGCAACCCGCTATCCAATTTTCATTTTTTCGCTGCTGTAGATAGTTTAATAGTTGTTTCATAAATGCCTAGATCGTGTTTGTAAATTTTAAGCGCTGTTCGTAGTAATCGCTTTAGCGATGGAGCTATATAAATCGCTAAAGCGATTACTACGAACAATATTTATGCCATTTATTCATTACTTAAAACCAACTTTCGACTCCAAAACCCAGGGCGCGTTTTTTGGGGAGAATAGTTTCTAATTCGGCGGCAAATTGTAATGCTGCCTGTCTGCCAATTTCTGTTTCAAAAACTGACGAAAAAACAACATCTACTGGATGAGTTTTGCAGAAATTTATGAGGGGCGATCGCCTCCCGAAAATACTCGGTTTAACCACAAAAACTCCCCGCCACCCGCGACGATAGCATTCTTCCATTTGCCGCCAACTCGCCACCGACTCATCTAAAGCGATGGGAGTAGAAAAGCTATTACTTAATACTAGCATTCCCTCAAACTCCCCAACCCCCAAAGGTTGTTCCACAAATTCGATTATTTCCCCAAAATTATCGCACATTTCCAACCATTTATTCGCCCCTTCTCCACTCAACCCACCATTAGCATCCAACCGCATTTTTGCTATTTTGGGTGCCGTTTTTGGTAAGGCATCGACCAAACTTTCAAATAATTCTAATTCCTCTTCAATGGGGTTAACTCCTATTTTCCATTTAAAAGTCCGATAACCGCCCTCCCAGAGATGCTGCCAACTTTGTAAAGCAGTTTTTCCCGCTGGCAACAAACCGCTATAAGAAAGAGAATTGAGATTGAGAATAGGTTTTTCCATCGCCACTATTGCCGACTCAAAAGCAAACTGACAGGCGGGTAATTCAGCAGGAATAGAATAAATCATCTCATCAGTTATTTCTGGGGGCAGTTGCCGACAAAAATCTAAAGCTTCCCCCAAAGTTTCCGATCCAAACCAACTCAAAGGGGCAATTTCTCCCCAACCAATTTTACCCGTTGGGGCAGTCAAACTCAAAATAATTCCTTCTCTAATCTCCCAGATGCCATGACTGGTTTTTAGAGGTTGCTTGAATTTGCGTTGATAGGGGCGAAAGTCGAATTTATATAGCATTTATTTCTCCGAAAGTTCGTAGTAATCGCTTCAGCGATAGAAAAGTTCGTAGTAATCGCTTCAGCGATAGAAATGTTCGTAGTAATCGCTTCAGCGATAGAAAAGTTCGTAGTAATCGCTTTAGCGATAGAAATGTTCGTAGTAATCGCTTTAGCGATAGAAATGTTCGTAGTAATCGCTTTAGCGATTTTAAATAAATCTATATCGCTAAAGCGATTACTACAAACTGCGATTTAACATAAATCTATATCGCTAAAGCGATTACTACAAACTGCGATTTAACATAAATCTATATCGCTAAAGCGATTACTACGAACTGCGATTTAACATAAATCTATATCGCTAAAGCGATTACTACGAACTGCGATTTTAAATAAATCTATATCGCTAAAGCGATTACTACAAACTGCGATTTAACATAAATCTATATCGCTAAAGCGATTACTACAAACTGCGATTTAACATAAATCTATATCGCTAAAGCGATTACTACGAACTGCGATTTTAAATAAATCTATATCGCTAAAGCGATTACTACGAACTGCGATATGGATGTTATGACCGCTATTAGGGATAATTTGCATTTTTGCTTCTGGCAACAAACGCGCCATTTCTGAATTAATCGCTACAAACTTTTTATCCATTTCTCCAACTAACAATAAAAGAGAAATTTTAACTTCTGGGAGTTTTTCCCAGAGAGAAGGTTGATTTCCAGTTCCCATATTGCGGAGAGATTTTGCCAACTCAAAGGGGTTATTTTGCAAGCGGCGTTCCAGCATTTTTTCAAAGTTGGGATGTTGGGATAAAGAATGAAATAGGGGCAAGTCGTACCAGTTTAATAAAAACTCTTTAAAGTCGGTAGTTTCTAATTTATTTGCCAGTAGAAAATCGGAGGAAATGCGGCGCGATCGCTCTTCTTGAGTTTTCAACCCCGGCGAAGCAGATTCGAGAATGACTTTCTCAAACCGCCAAGGAAAATTAACCGTTAAATACAATGCCAATCTGCCACCCATAGAATAACCGAATAAATAACATTTATCAATCCCTAAAAAGTCAAGAAGATTAATCAATTCTCTGGCAGTATTTGGCATTTTGTAATTTTCGTCGTCGCCCTTAATTTGAGTTTTTCCGTGTCCCGGTAAATCGACTGTTAGGCAATAAAACTGTTTTGATAAAAGAGGAATGACATCGATAAAATCGCTGCCATTCCCCATAAAACCATGTAATAAAAGAATTACTGGATTGTTGTTATTGCCCGTTAAAGAGTAGTGAAATTGACAAGGTTTTGTGTGTGTCATTTTACAACATCAGGCCAATATCTTCAGGCAAACCACCAGTATATTCTATTGCAAAAGATTTACCATTTCTTAAATGAAGATTGTCGTAAATATCGTCGCGGTCTTCTGAGGCAAGTACCACTTCTCCGCTAATAATATTCAGTTCTTCATCTAGTTCTGGACCTGCAATTAAAAGCCATTGTTCTGGATATTGTTCGTACATTTCTTCTAGGGTTAGTCTGGCAATTGTTTCTGGTTTGTTCATCATAATACCATAGCAATATTTTCGGGAATTTCACCAGTGTATTTTGTCGCCACGCTGATGTCTTTTGTTGACAAAAGTAAGTCATAAATATCGTCGCGATTTTCTGAATTAGCTAAGAGTTTACCCCGAACTACATTGAGATTTTCATCGAGTTCGTTGTAGGCTATTAAAACCCATCGATTAGGATATTTATTGAATATTTCTTCTAAAGTTAATATGGGCTGGTTTTCTAGTTTTTTCATTGTTAATAAACCCGCAGAAAATCTCTGCGGGTGTTAAATGTTAATCAACGAAGAACAAGCAATTCCCTATTCCTCATTCCCCATTCCCCAAAATCGCTACTTTTTCTCAAAATCAAGAGACGCCGAATTAATACAATAACGCAGGCCGGTCGGTTTGGGACCGTCGGGGAAAACGTGACCTAAATGCGCGTCGCAAACATCGCACAAAACCTCCGTTCGTCGCATAAAGAAACTGTTATCTTGTTCCTCCTTCACATTCTCATCATTTACCGGTTTGTAAAAACTCGGCCAACCGGTTCCAGAATCAAATTTAGTGTCGGAAGTAAATAACTCCGTTCCGCAACAAATACATTTATAAATTCCCTGCTCTTTATTGTCGTGGTATTCGCCGCTAAACGCTCTTTCCGTTCCCTTTTTGCGGGTAACTTTAAATTGTTCCGGCGTTAGCTGTTCCTGCCACTCTTTGTCAGACTTTTTAACTTTCTCAACCATGTTTTTTAACTTTTTAATGATGGACTTTCGTTATTATAACATAAGCGTTACTGAATCTAGAAACCCGGTTTTTTGAAAAAACCGGGTTTCTGGGAAGGGAACTCCTCTAGAAACCCGGTTTTTTAGAAAAACCGGGTTTCTGGGAAGGCAAATAGCGATCGCCTTGTTGGGTTCCGTTTCACTCCACCCAACCTACAATTTTTTCTTACCCCCCAGACAAAAGTTAAATCATCCATTATAATAGTAAGCTTCAACTAAACAGCCCAATTAAACCATGCAAACAACCATCGATCGCCTTATAATTAACTCTCCCTACCAAGAACCAAAATATCATTGGAAATACCACCCCCAAACCCGTCTTTTCAGCAGAGAAGAAGGCAGACGCCCCGCAGGATACACCATCGCCTCCGCCAAATCAAAATCCTTCAACGACCCCGGAAAATTTATCGAAATTCCCCTCGTCAATCAAATTCGTCCCCGAGTTAAAGCGTGGCGAGAAGCAAAATATCCCGGAGTTAGCGGCGTTACCAAACGACTTTTAGAACATTGGTACAACTTAGAAGAAAGACAAAATCGACGCTTCTTTTTTTGTCAGTTAGAAGCAATAGAAACCATAATATGGCTAACAGAAGCACCACCAGAAAGTCGAACCGGAATAGAAATACCTTCCGACGGCGGTCTTTTCCCCCGTTTCTGTTGCAAAATGGCGACCGGTTCCGGCAAAACATTAGTCATGTCGATGTTAATTGCTTGGCAAATTCTCAATAAAGTAATTCATTATCAAGATACTCGCTTTTCTAAATATATTTTTGTTGTTGCCCCCGGTTTAACAGTCAAAAAACGCCTCCAAGTATTGCTGCCTTCCAACCCAGAAAATTATTATCAAGCCTTTAATCTCGTTCCTTTAGGTTTATTAGATAAACTGCATCAAGGGAAAATTTCCATCGAAAATTGGCAGGCTTTAAATTGGGACACCGAAAACATCATTTCTAAAAGAAAAAGCGTCGATAAACGAGGACCGAAAAGTAACGAAGCTTTTGCGCGAAAAGTCTTAGGAGAACTTGCCAGAGGCCGCAATATTGTTGTTATTAACGACGAAGCACACCACGCCTGGCGGATACCGCCCCAGTCCAAAATTAAAGGGGTAGCAAAAGATGAAATCGAAGAAGCTACTAAATGGATAGGAGGTTGCGATCGCATTCATCAAGCACGGGGCATTCTGAGCTGTTTCGATTTCTCCGCTACCCCCTTCACTCCTTCTGGCAGAAAAAGCAAAGGAGAAACCTTATTTAATTGGATAATTAGCGATTTTGGCTTGAACGATGCCATAGAATCGGGATTAGTTAAAACCCCCAGAGTCGTAATTCGCGACGACGGTCAATTAACTAAAGAATATAAATCCCGCTTCTATCATCTTTACAAAGATTCCGAAGTCAAAGAAAACCTAGGTCGCAAAGCAAATCCAGAAGAACCCCTTCCAGATTTAGTCTTAAATGGCTATTATTTATTGGGAAAAGATTGGTTGGAAACAGCAAAAGCTTGGAAAGGATCGGGTTTTTCTACCCCCCCAGTAATGATTACAGTTGCCAACAGAACCGAAACCTCTGCCCGAATTAAATACGCTTTCGATTGCCGAAAAATCAACATCGATGAATTGTGCGATTCGGAACTAACATTGCAAGTGGATTCAAAAGTATTAAATGCAGCAGAATCTCAAGAATCTGAAATCACAATAAAATCCAAATCTGGCCAAAGCGATCGCCGTTCCCAAACCCCAGCAAAACGCAAAATTCCCAAAAAAGAACAAGGAGAATTTTTAAGACAAATAGTCGATACCGTCGGTCAAATTGGCAAGCCAGGCGAAAAAATTCAACAAGTTATTTCCGTGGGAATGCTTTCCGAAGGTTGGGATGCCAAAACCGTCACTCATATTATGGGATTGCGAGCATTTTCCAGTCAATTATTGTGCGAACAAGTAGTAGGCAGAGGTTTGAGAAGAACCGCCTATGAAATCAATCCAGAAACGGGATTGTTAGAACCAGAATACGTTAACATATTCGGCGTTCCTTTTACCTTTTTACCCCACGAGTCGGGAGAAGATATCCCCCCACCGCCCCCAACCCCAAAAACCGAAATAAAACCAGTTTACGAGAAAAAACAATACGAAATTAAATGGCCGAATATTATTAGAATAGAGCGGATTTATAGTTCAGTATTAAAACTAGCAATTAACCAGCTAGAAACCTTAGAATTAAATGCTGAGGAAATTAGTAGCTTAACAGCATTAGCACCAGATGTAAGTAAAATCTCTTCGATCGACTGGCACATTTTAGCCGAAGATTTTCGCTTGCAAAAAATAATCTTTGAAACCGCAAGAGAGACATTCGATTGCCTCTTATCAAATTGGAAAGGAAAAAAAGAATCTTTATTATCTCAGTTAATTGTCATTATCGAAGATTTTATTAACTCAGATAAAATCCAAATTTATCCAAAGAGCTTGGCAGAAGACGAATTAAAACGCCGGACGATAATCGGCTTAAATATGAGCAAAATCTCTAACCATTTATTACCAGCTTTCTTCGTAGAAAATCGCGAATCCTCCGTACCCATATTCGATCGCGATCGCCCCATCCTTTCCACAGGAGAGCTGCCCGTTTGGTACGCCGGTAAACCCTGCCAATACACCAAAAAATCCCACATTAATTGTTGCACCCTCGACACTGCCTGGATCGCTTCAGAAGCCTGGGAACTAGATCGCAACCCCAACGTTAAAGCTTGGGCCAAGAGCGATCGCTTGGGTTTGGAAATCTTTTATCTATTTAAAGGAGTAGTCCGCAAATATCGACCGGATTTTTTAATCCAGTTACAAAACGGCAGCTTTTTAATCTTAGAAACCCAAGGTCGGGACAGCGATCGAGACCTAATTAAAAGGAAATATTTAGATGAATGGGTCAAAACAGTCAATGGAGATGGAAACTTTGGTAAGTGGCAGTGGGCCCTCTCCAGAAATTCTAGAGATTTAGTTCGGATTTTAGAAAAAGCTATTTTTTCACCGCAGAACTAGAGGACCGGTCAAGAAACCCGGTTTTTCCAAAAAACCGGGTTTCTGGGACACCAAAAAATGTGGTTTCTGACAATACTTGACCGGTTCTCTAGGCAAAAGTTAACCGTAAAATTGTAGGTTGGGTGCAGCGAACCGGAGCCCGACAAGTCGGTATCTTATTAATAAAACCAAAAACCCGGTTTCTGGATGAAACCGGGTTTAATAGCGCTTAGAATTTTAAGCTTAATTTTGTTAACTATTGCTCCTCGTCTACCGAACTGTTTCCAAAAGGCACTGTTTCCTATATTATACCAGATAATGAACTATTTTTGAAATTTTGAACGCTCAAAAATCAAGGAAATGGATAGGTTTAACAAGGTTTTTGGTTAATAGTTACGTCTCCTTAGAGCCAAAAGTCATTTGTACGACCATTGTCTTACCGCCGCGTTTGTGATAGCGATCGGCCCATTCCCTAATAACTTCATCTAACTCTTCCATAGCTCTGTCGATGCGGTCTTCTGGAATATCCAACTCCTCCAAAACTCGCATGACATTACCTTCGCGTTCGGCCCAGTCCTTCATCATCCGAAAATAGCGGGCCGTCTCCTCAACCATAATGTAAGTACGCTCTTCCTGGTCTTCCGGCGAATAAGTAGAGCGGGTGAGGGCATAATAAGGCATTCCCCAAGGAGAATCAATCTTAGTAACAGTGCCAGAAAATAGCAAGCGACGCTTAATGTGTTCTGTTAAAGCTTCGCTAAGAGGCATTCGTCTTTCTGGAGGCAAATCTTCCTGAGAGCGCCTGTGCAAAAATTCGATTAACTCCATGAACTGAAAAGAATTAATCAACCTCGCATCCGGCAGATTAGGCGGAAGCTTGCTTTCAATGTGTCGCTTCTCCTCAGAAGTAAGGTTAGTACCCGGAACCCTCGAACGACCAGGCATCCAAGGATATTGTTCCAGCCAGACATAAGGAAACTGAATTAGATAGCGAGGTTCCGTCGAACCCAGCATTTTTAAAAGTTTCCCCTTAGTCAGAGCCTCCTCCACTTCCTGAACGATGGCCTTCACCCGTTTGGGTTCGATGTGGTGGAGGTGTCCCGTCATCCGCAAGTTTTGACCTTGCTCGATGTAAGTCATGTAAATGGCACACTTAGCCGCCGTCGCCGCCGCATCCAAAAAAGCCCCGTGGCGATGCCCGCTGGTTCTCATGGCACTAAAGGCCAAATAAAGCATTATCCGATCCATAGCGCTAGGGCTAAGGCTTTCGATCAGCTCCTTTTGATCGATCGTGTCGTTTTTCATCACAATCCCCGAAATAGCAAACTTTAGGAGGAATTGTACTCTCCTCCTCTGTTAATTAACCATAAGCTGACTAGATCGATTTTCTAATTTCGTAGGGTGCGCCGCAGCGCACCTTTTCTACAAACCCAGTCAGCAACTATACCCACGCCCTGAAATTCGTTTGAGGCCAAAGAACAGGAAGAGAAGAGGAATCTCGCCTGTGTCGGCGCGGGCACAATCGCATATCTGCGAGCTTTTGGCTATTCTAGTAGATTGTTGCACCCTCGATTCCCTCGTGACCTCTTTACTTATTTAAGATTATAACATAGCAAAAGCACCATTAACCCCAATTTATTTGTGGGATTAATGGCGGCGATTCAGTTTTTTGACACTCTGCGGGTTAAAACCACGCAGATTCTCCAGGTCGCGCCTGAAAG
>CAZUCT010000162.1:0-16816 GCA_964619285.1 uncultured bacterium
ACTATTATCAGAGATGTTCGGTGATGAATAGATTTGATAAGGTTAAATGTTGCACAGAGGGTTTTGTTATCCTGAAAATTAAGACAAACTCAATCCATAATGCTTAGAGCCGGAATTGTTGGACTGCCCAACGTTGGTAAATCCACTTTATTTAATGCTTTAGTTGCCAATGCTAAGGCCACTGCTGCTAATTTTCCTTTTTGTACTATCGAACCTAATGTCGGCGTGGTGGCGGTGCCGGACGAAAGGTTAAAGGTTTTAACTGAGATTTCTAATTCGGCACAAACCGTTCCTACGAGAATTGAATTTGTCGATATTGCCGGTTTGGTAAAGGGTGCCAGTCAGGGGGAAGGATTGGGTAATCAATTTTTATCCCATATCCGCGAGGTTGATGCGATCGTTCAAGTGGTGCGTTGTTTTGAAGATGACGATATTATTCATGTCTCCGGTTCTGTGGAGCCACTGCGAGATATTGAGGTAATTAATCTGGAGTTAGCTTTAGCAGATTTAGCTCAAATTGAAAAGCGCATCGAACGGACTCGCAAACAAGCTCGTACTAATAAAGATGCCCAGTTGGAATTGGGGGCTTTAGAAAAATTAGCTGCTGTTTTAAATGAGGGAAAATCGGCGCGACTTGCGGGTTTAACTGAGGAAGAAACCGAGGCTACCAAACATTTATGTTTGCTTACTGCTAAACCGATAATTTATGCAGCGAATGTCTCGGAAGATGATTTGGCTACTGGTAATGAATGGGTGGAACGAGTTCGCCAATTTGCTAAGGGAGAAAACGCGCAAGTTGTGATTATTTCCGCACAAGTAGAGTCGGAATTAATCGAACTGCCAGAAGATGAAAGGGCAGATTTTTTAGAGTCTTTAGGAGTAGCAGAAGGGGGGTTAAAGTCTTTGATTAAAGCAACTTACGAGTTGTTGGGATTGCAGACTTATTTTACTACTGGGCCTAAAGAAACTCGGGCTTGGACGATTCAAAAGGGAATGTTGGCGCCCCAAGCTGCGGGGGTAATTCATACGGATTTTGAACGGGGTTTTATTCGGGCGGAAACTGTGGCTTATCAAGATTTGGTAGAGGTGGGTTCTATGACTGCTGCGAAGGAAAAAGGTTTGCTTCGCAGCGAGGGTAAAGATTATGTGGTTAAAGAAGGGGATGTTATGCTTTTCCGGTTCAACGTTTAGGTTGATTGAAGTTAGGAAAAAATTGAGGAGAAATTAAGATGGATATCGTGTCACTTTTGATTGTTTGGCTGGTTACTGCTGTCAGCTTGTACATTATTTCTATTATTCCCACGGGAGTAGAAATTGATGATTTTAAGAAAGCGTTAATTTCGGCGGGGGTTATTGGACTTTTAAATGCCTTGCTACGTCCAGTGGTTTCTACATTAGCTTTGCCGCTAAACGCGATTCTTTCCACTTTTTTAGTTACCTTGCTTGTTAACTCTTTTATCTTTGGTTTGGCGGCTTGGTTAATTCCAGGTTTTCGCTTGCGGTGGGGTATTTGGAGTGCGCTATTGGGTGCTTTAGCTTTGGCTTTTATTAATTCGGTTCTGTTTAAAGTTCTGGCTACTGCTTTCTAGGCATCTGTAGAAGAGAAAGGTTTAGTTTTTTAATTGTTAACGCCGACATTTAGCATTTTTTATTTGCTGGATGTTGGCGTTATTTAACTTATTTTTAGGTTAGTTTTGGAGGTTTTTATGAGTATTAAATTAATAACTGCAAGGATTAAAAATTTTAAGAGTTTGGGAGATATTGAGTTAAATTTTCGAGATTTAACTATTATTGTTGGGGCGAATTCTAGCGGTAAGTCAAACTGTTTAGAAGCATTGTATTTTCTAGCATTTATTCTAGTAAAAGGAAGGCTACCATCTACTGAAGCAATGCCTAGATTCGTAAGATATAATCAAGAAAAAATCTCTTTTAGCATCGTTGTAGAAGATGGCAATAACCATGCAGAATATCAGGTATCTCTGGGTTTAAATGATGAAACAATAGGCATCGCTTCCGAACATCTTCTAGTCAATGGAAAACAGGTAATTGATATTACTAATGGCAAAGGAGAAGTGTTTGATGAAGATGGTAAAAATCCTCAACAATACGAATCAGATACCGAAATTGCGGAAGAATTAGCATTAAAGTCTGCAGGCAAATTTGGCAATAAACCTTTTACTAAAAAAATAGCCAACTATATTAGGGAATGGGAGTTTTATAATATTAACCCGGAAGAAATGAAAAAATACTCCCTTTTTATAGAAGCTATGGAACTGAAGAAGGAAGGTACTGACGACATACCTAGTCTGGATACTAAAGCCCGAAAAAGCGAAGAAATTCTCAATTACTGGGCGACCAATAATGAAGAAAAATTTAAGCAAGTTAGCCAAGAACTTAAAGAATGTCTCAATATTGAGTTAAATAATGAAGGGGAATTTGTCAAAGTTTTAGAAGAAGATGGGAAGAAAATGCCCCTGTCAAGTATGTCCGATGGTACTCTTAGAATAATAGCTTATTGTGTTCTCCTTTATCAATCGGAAATTCCTCCGCTGATTAGTATTGAAGAACCAGAAAGAAACCTACATCCCGGCATTCTCAAAGATGTTGCTTCTATTATTAAAAAGCTATCGAAGAGAACTCAAGTTATTGTTACCACTCATAGTTCTCAATTATTAGACTGCTTTGAAGCTAACGAAATATCGTCAGAAATATCTGTCATTCTTTTGAGTAAAAAACCTGACTGCGGTACTAAATCGTTTTTGTTAGATAAGCTGGCGGAAAGTCGAGAAGATTTGTTAGATTGGATGACAGACTTTGGAGTAGGAAGCGCAATTTATCACAGTCAATTATTATAAGAGATTTGATTGGCTGATTAATTCTTATTTCACTCTTCTTCGCCGCTTTTTGATTCGATTTGTTCTTCCGATATTTTTGCAGAAATTTGATTTTCTTGAAAAAAATCCCTCGATTCTATTGCTTCTAAAAGTCTTTTTTTTATATCTTTATCTTCCGGGCGTTTTGTGTACTCTGCGTGGGTGTAAATCCATATAAGTATGACTTCTTTTAAAGCAGCATTCAGTAAATAGATAATTCGCCCTTTTTCCGCTGCACCTCGAAGTTTAGGCATTTTAAATTCTAGCTTCCACAATTCCCATTTGGGAACATTAATATTTTTCGGCCAGGGTTCTAAATGTCCAAGAGGAGGGCTAAGGCAAGGATCGACGCTTAAGATAGTAACTAATTTGGCAATTAGTTCTCTAAATTCTGTAGCTGCTTGACGATTTTTACGATAGCGATCGCGAATTAGTTTTTGTTGATCTTTTTCAAAATTCTTGCATAGCTTGATTCGATATTTCTCTGATTCGTTCACAAGCTTCCTCCGCAGTCATAGCCTTATCATTTTCTGCATTAATAATAGCATTTTCTATCGCTTCTGATAGAGCATTTTGATAATCAATATTTTCCCGTTCGATCGCGCTGAGAATTGCATTGACTAGACGTTCTACGGCTATGGCATAAGCTAAAAAAGCATTTAACTCGCCTTTTATAACTATCATAGCTAAAATTAATGCAGAAAATAAACGACTAATCTGTTTGATAAATACAGTCTTAAAGTCTTCTGGCTCTTCCAGAGTCATGTAAGCAAAATCCCTTAACAATTCCTGTTTTTTAGGAGGTAAATTTTCCCAAGAATCTTCTACTACCACAGCTAAAGTGTTGGCTTTTTCAGCAAGCCTCCAAAGCTCAGAAGGATCCGATGTCCGCTGCCGCTGCTGAAATATTTGCTTAATTTCTTTGGTCGAAATTGTAATAGTGGCTGACATTTTCTTTACCTCCCAGTAATTAACTGTTGAGGGCAGTGCTTTGTTTTTTTCATTATATCAATTATTGTTCGCCTGTCAAGCGATCGCCACCCCAAAAACTATGGACAAAGTTTGGGCCCAATTTACAACTACTCTGTCCAAAAAATAGCAGACCCCGCAACTAATGTCAATACTCTTCAAAAAAAAGGTTTTATTTCGGGATAAAAAGAGAATTTTTAGGATATATTTAGTTGAGAAAATTAGCAAAATTAAAGTATCGAGGTTTAAACTTTGACAGGGTTGAATTAAAATTGTATTATCAAAGCTATTATGTCCGACTTCCTGCAAAATTTAGACCTTTCAGAACTGAACCTCGACCCGCCAACATTGAAAGCGATCGCCCAGTTACTAGATTATACGGAGTCGCTTATAGACCCCAGTCAACAACCAGAGGCGATCGCTTCTTTATACGACCTAAAAAATCAAATAATCAAACTCAAAAGCCAAACAGGTAAAACGTCTTCTCAAAAGATGTTACCTAATGATAAACAACTAAAGCACGCTTTTAATACAAATCGGTCTGCCTCAGAAAAAATCTCTGGCACTTCCTCTTATTTGTTACTATTTTATGCTGTTGAATGCGGCTTGAAAAGTGTTTGGTTAAATAGGAGAAAGACAAGGAAATTGAAAACTCAAGACAATAGTTTGCTTTTCAAATACGGTCATAGTTTAGACCTCTGGGTAAAAGAACTAAAAATTGCCGCTAAGGAAGTTGGGGTTCCACCTAATTTTCATCTGGACGGCGATCGCTCTACTATTTTAAAGATCGGTAAGGCCCACCAAGTCTGGCGATATGGAGTTAAAATAAAACTAGAAGACGAGAAAAAACTGGTTGAGTGGCTGCAAAATATTTGTAATTGGATAAAGGAGAACATTAATCGATGATACCTTCAGATATTCGCCTTTACACTTGGGTTGACGTAGAAGACGTTTTTTTAAGAAAACACTCAGAAAATAACTGGCCTAAATGGTTGATTTCTGCTAGGGCTTATTGGGATGAATTAAGTTTAGAAATTAGTCCTGGATCTAAGGAAAAAGCTATAGAGTGGTTGAGAGAAGTTTTTCAACCTCGATTCCGATTAGGTGCGATTGAAGAAATGACAAATTGTTTCATAATACTAGAAAGTATTAAAGGTACAGAAAAAACTTTGCCTATTTGGTTCGAGGAAACAGAAGAAAAACCGATAGTTCCTAAATTAAAACCGACTTTATCTCGTCCGGGAGTTATTTTTTTTCCAACTAAAAATGACGAACAGCCGCAAATTTTACCAGAAGATTTGCCTCCAGTAGTGGCTTTTCATTCCTTTAAAGGCGGCGTGGGAAGAACCACTCATGCCCTAGCCTTCGGACAACTTTTAGTTGAAGAAAAAAAACGGGTACTAATCGTAGATGGAGACTTAGAAGCACCCGGAATTAGTTGGATGTTAGAGAACAGATTACCGAACCCACCTATTTCTTTTGCTGACTTTTTAGCTTTAGCTCATGGCGATCCATCTCCTAATTTTGAAGAGGCCGTTCCATTAGTAAGCGATCGCCTAAAAAGTGCTTTAATTGATGGCATTTATTTCTTACCTGCTTTTCGTTCCACCGCTGGATTTAATAGTTTAGAAATTAAACCAGAGCATCTCATTCAAAGCGATAAAAATGGGTTTTTACTCACAGAACTTTTAGCTAGTCTGGGGAAAGCTTTAGGAGTAGATGTTGTTTTAATTGACCTTCGTTCTGGACTCTCGGAATTAGCGACTGGTTTAATCTTAGATCCGAGAGTTTATCGCGTATTTGTTACTACGTTAAGCGAACAGTCTTTGGAGGGAACTAAGCAGCTTTTAGAAATAATAGGAAATAGAGCGCTTTCCGCAGCAGAAGAAAATCCATTACCTGCTTTAATTTTTACCAAAGTCCCACGAGAACGCTCTGAAGATTGGGTAGCGGAACCAGAACAAAGACTTTTAGAAGTTATGCAACCTTTTCTCGGAGAAGATAGGGAACCAGTGAGAATAACTACAGAATTTTCCAATAATTTGTTAGTTTTACCCCGGAATTGGGAAGATGTAAAAGAGCTTCTCCAACAGTCAGGAATAGAGGAAAAAATGCGCAGTCTTTTAGAGTGGTTGCCCACAGATATTAGCCAGCCTATTGAGGAAAAATATTTAAAATCTCAAAGAGAAACTCTCAAAGAAAAAGCCCAACAATTGGTATATGCTGAAACTTCAAACATTGCCGATTTTTTTGCAACTGCTCCTTTAAAAAATTTGGCTTCTCGCTATCAAAATAGTCTGCCGGTTGCTGTCATAGTTGGTGCGAAGGGGTCTGGTAAAACTTACACTTTTTTGCAAATAGTTCGCAGGGAAAATTGGGAGACTTTTGCGATAGATGCTGGTGCTGGCGAAGTAGATACTAATGCTTTCATTGCACCAATTTTGGAGTCAAAAAACCTTACTCCTGATGCTCAAAAGTTAGTAACAAAAACCAGAAAAAAAACCATAAAGGTTTTGGGTTTTGGTAAACCTCAAAATGATACTGCTATTCGCGATCGCATCGCAGATAGCTGTCATCAAAACCTCCACGAAGGTCAGTGGCGAGAAATTTGGTTGGATGCGATGGCTTGGGCGATTGGTTTTAAACCGGAGAAAAAAGGTGCCGGTCGAGAGTTAACTGACTATTTAATTAAAGAAGAAAAACAGGTTGTTTTTGTAATGGATGGTTTGGAAGATTTATTCCAAAACTTTGCCAGTAATAAAAATCAACAAATAGCATTACGCGCTTTGCTTCAAGAAGTTCCTTTGTGGTTAGAACAGCAACCGGGGCGACCTTTGGGGATTCTAATTTTTATTAGACGGGATCTAGTGCTTGCTGCCATTCATCAAAATGCCGCTCAAATGATGGCTCGCTATCGACCTTTTGCCCTCAAGTGGAGTCGAGAAGAAGCCTTAAGATTAGTAGCTTGGGTTATCGATAAATTTGATATTATTCAAAGCATCGATATGGAGAAAATGCCAGAAATGAGCGAAGACGAAATTGTTAGCGAGCTAGTGCCTTTATGGGGTAAAAAACTAGGTAGCGATCGCTCTAAAGAACCCCGTTCGGCTAAATGGATTCTCGACGCGCTTTCTGACTTCAACGCACAAATTCAATCCCGAGATTTAATCCGTCTTTTATCCTTAGCTGCCAGCAACTCAATTAACGATACTAAATGGCAAGACCGTCTTCTAGTTCCTAAAGGAATTAGGGATGCGCTGCCAGAATGCAGCAGGCAAAAAATTGAGGAAATCGAGACAGAAAATACAGCCTTGAAAGATATCTTTAATCAACTTCGCAAATTGCCTGCCGATAAGAAAAAAAGTCCTTTGACTGCTGAGGCTCTGCAATTGTTATCTTTAGAAGAATTAAAGACATTGGAGGATAATGGGGTTATTATCCGAGATGGAGATAGTTATCATGTATCGGAAATATTTCGCTTGGGATTAGATTTTTCTCAGGCGATCGGTCGTACTAAAATTATAGCTCTAGCAAAGCTGGCACGTTCTCGGCTTGCTTATTCTGGATACTAAAATTCGGGGGTGCATTTCTATTTTAGATAGAGATGCACCCTAGTTTTTTGGTATCTCAGAAACCCGGTTTTTCCAAAAAACCGGGTTTCTTGACCGCCCCGAGCGATCGCCCCCAAAAACGACAGACAAACAAAGCGTCCCACCTTACAACTACTATTTCTAAAAAATACCAGATGCCGCCACCAAAGTCAATACCCTTCCCAAAAAAAATTTTATTTAAGCATAAATAAGCAATTTTTAGCTGTTTTAAATCCCAATTTGCCAAATAACTATTATCCGAGCTAAACTAGATTTAAAATCAAATTTAAGAGGGTGCATCTCTATTATGAAATTAATCCAAAAATTCCAGTAACAGTTGTCAACAGTTAATCTTATGATTTCTAAATGTTGGGCAGTATTAGGGGCATTTAAAGCCCGTTTATCTCAGAAAATAGTCTTGGGAGTTTTTCTCAGTCTCTTTGTTATTGAGGTAATTATTTTTATTCCCTCATATCAGAGACGAGAATACGAACTACTCATGCAACTAGAAGAACGTTCTGGCGCTATTGTTAATTCAATAGTTCGCTTAACTCAACAAGATATGATGGCTGATAAAAAATTTCGAGAAAAAGCAAAAACAGTTGCCGAAGATTCCCTGATTCTAGGAATAGCAATTTACGACTCCGAAGGAAAACTAATAGAAACATTCGGTAGAGAACTTCCAGAAGCTTCTTTTAACGATATTGAAGCACAAACAATTTACCGTAATTTTGACAGACAAATAAATCGTTACGATATCGCTTGGCCGGCAGATTATTTAGGAATTAATTATGCGTTAATTGCCCGCATGGATGCTGAATCTGTTACCGAAGAAATGTACGCATTTAAAGGAAGAATAGCTTTCTTAGTTCTAATTATCTCTGTTTTCGTTACCTTCTTTACAATGTTAATTTTGAATGGTTTAGTAATCGCACCTATTTTGCGCTTGCGGGATGATTTGATGGCTGCAGGAGAAACTATTACTCAAGAGAAGAATTACGTTAAATTTTCTTCGATATCTGCAAATAAAAATGATGAATTGGGTCAAGTAATGGTCGCATTCAATCAAATGTACGAACGAATATTTACAGAAATTATTCAACGAAAAATGGCAGAGGAAATTCTCCGAGAGGAGCAAGAAAAATCAGAAAGTTTATTGCTTAATATTTTACCTCCTACTATAGCTACAAAATTGAAAGAAGGACACAAAAATATTGCCGATAGCTTTGCAGAAGTCACGATTTTGTTTGCCGATATGGTTGGCTTTACTCAGTTATCAGAAAAAATTTCTCCGTCAGAATTAGTAGGTTTATTAAATGACATTTTTTCCCGTTTCGATCGCCTCACAGATAAACACGATTTAGAAAAAATTAAAACCATTGGAGACGCTTATATGGTAGTAGGAGGTTTGCCAATTCCCAGAGATAATAATGCGGAAGCGATCGCCGACATGGCACTAGATATGCTAGCAGAAATTTCTCTTTTTAATGCAGAAACAAATCTCAATCTCAGCATTAGAATAGGCATTAATACTGGGCCGGTTGTGGCGGGAGTAATTGGTACCAAAAAATTTATTTACGACCTCTGGGGCGATGCGGTTAATACTGCCAGTCGCATGGAGTCCCACGGCATCCCCGATGCTATTCAAGTATCGGAAACAAGCTACAATCTTTTGAAGGAGAAGTATTTATTTGAAGAACGCGGTAAAATTTCTATAAAAGGCAAGGGAGAGATGAATACTTATCTATTGCTAAGTCGAAAAGGTGATTAATTTGAGTAAAATTAAGCAGTAGTGTTGATATCGATCGCGGTGGATGTTAAAATAGAGAAATAAAATCTAAATCTTTGAGAGTTCGAGGGGTTTTAACCGTAGCTCTCAGTTAAAAATAAGTCAAATTTAGAGAGGAGACAATGACAAAACAGACCGTAAATTGTGCCGTCGATTGCGTCAATGGCTGTGTTTTGGGAGAAAAATGTCCCAATAAAGAATATGCAGCAGCTACAGAAAACTTTATCGAGAATACTTCCTTGGACAAAATGTTAGAAATAGCAGAAGAAGCGGTGATTAAAAAACGAATGGAACCGCCAAAGTGGGTGATTCCTGATTTTCCAGAATAAATGAAAATAAGGCGATCGCTCTAAAATTAGAAAACCGGGTTTTATTCCCTAAACCCGGTTTTTGAGAAAATTTAATTAGTAAAAGGATAATTTTAATGAATACTTATTTTCCAGAAGTAATAGAACTGGATATCCAAAGATTAATACAAATAGGATTGATGGGAATAGCAACCATAATAGCTGTTCTCGGTGTCAGTCAGCTTCCCAAACTAATTATCTCATATGTTGCTAAATTTATCTCTCCTAACTTTCGAGAAACTTTTCAGAAAGTAGTTAACCCTTATCAAAGATTAATCGCAATAGTAATTAGTCTGGCGATCGCCGAAATAACTTTTCTGATTCTAACCCCTTATGGGAAACTTACTTTATTAGAAATTGCCCTGAGTTTAAGCCTAACTATTACTGCGACCTGGTTGGCTTCTCGAATCTTTAAAGAATTGTTCGACGTTTACCTAATAGAAATAGCCTTAAAACAAGGTCGTCAAGTTAATAGCGAACTCTTAATTACAGGTAAATTTATTACCAACTTTACCATTGTTGTCATCGCCATAATCATCTTTGCCCAAACTCACCAAATCAATGTATTTGGCATCATAGCCAGTTTGGGAGTCGGAGGATTAGCAGTTGCTTTTGCCGCCCAAAATACATTAAGTCAATTATTAGGCGGCATCGTGCTTTATATCGATCGCCCCTTTATTGTCGATGACTATATTGGTTTGCCAGATGGAACTTTTGGTCGCGTCGAATCTATTGGTTTGCGTTCCACTAAAATCAGAACTTCTGGCAAAGGAACTTTAACCATAGTTCCTAACAATTCTTTAACTCAAATGAACATAGAAAACTTCAGCGGCGCTAAGAAAGTAATGTCTATTTTGTACTTAACTTTCTCTCGGGCGATCGCCCCAGAAGAACAAGCTTTAATTCGCGAAGTTATCTTAGAAAGTACCGTCGATATTTTTGGCATAGACACCCGCAGTACCGACATCAAATTTAGAAATTTAAGCAACGCAACAGGAGAAGAAACTACTCAAGTTCAAATTACCTTTTTTATTCTGAGTTCGGGTAAAATTTCAATGGACTTGCGCCGCCAACTCCTCGATAATGCCCGTCAAAATATGACCATCAAACTTAAAGACTACGGCATTAGCTTTGAAATCGAAGAACCTAATATTTACGTTGACTCTCCCATTACAATTTAGTTTTAAATATGGATTTATTCAATAAATTTGACAAGTTTTCCAACCTCTACAAAACCCTGTATGAGTCGAATATTCCTCATTACGTCATTTTCTCGTTGTTTGCCCTTTTGTCAATTTTCATAGGGCGATATACCCCCGGTTTGGTGCAACTAATTATTAACAAATTTTCTCCTTCCCAGGGCCGAGAAATTTCTAACAATTTTATCCTTCCCTTGGAAAAATCATTTGAAATTTCCGGCACTTTTATCTTAATTTCTTGGTCCTTAGTCTGGCTTAAAAAATATGAAGTTTTAAATAACTTTATTAATCCTTTCATAGATTTAAGCGTAGTCATCAGCGTTGCCTGGTTGGCTTCCCGTTTATTTCGTCAGTTTGTGCGAATATATGGCATCGAATTACTTCGGAAATCAGGTTTAGAAGTTGACGAATTGTTATTAGTTTTTGAAACGATCGCCAACGTTCTTATTGGCTTAATTGCTGTCATAGCTTACGCCCAAAGTCAAAGGTTTCCCCTGACAGGTTTGTTAGCTGGTGTCTCTATTGGCGGTTTGGCTATTAGTTTTGCCGCTTCTAAGACTTTAGAACAGCTTTTAGGCACTATAGTTTTGTATTTAGATCGCCCTTTCGTGCCAGGAGAATATATTCGTTTGACTAATAATAGCGTGTACGGTAAAGAGGGTTTGTACGGTAGGGTTGAATCTATTGGTTTGCGATCGACTAAAATTCGCGCCGCCGCCAAAGGGACTTTAATTATTATCCCTAACGGTCAATTAGCAGAAATGCAAGTTGAAAATGTTACCCGTGGTAAAAAGGTAATGGTTTTACTCTATCTCGACTTTCTCAAAAAATTAGAAGAACGAGAGGAAGCTTTAGTTCAGCAGGTAGTTAAAAAAAGTACAGATTCTTTGTTTGGTATTGACCCCGGTAGTACCAAAATCGCGGTATTTGACCATGAAAGTACGGGGAAAAGTCGCGCTAGAGTAACGTTTTTTATTTTGGGTTCTAGCGAAAATTCTATTCAGCTTAGAAAGCGCCTTTTAGAAATAGCTAATAGTAATATTTCTAAGGAATTAAAAAGCTTTGGTATTGAATTTGCCATGCAAGAACCAAATATCTATGTGGAGTCTCCCGTAACGATGTAATTTGATTAATTCAGAATTTAGCAGTCTAAATTCCGAACTAATCAAATTTTATCGCCTACAAAATACCAAACAGGTTGCCAATAAACCAAGCATAAAATAGGAAAAATAGGAATCCTTCCCATTTGGTTACTTGTTCGTCTTGGGTGACGAAGAAAAATAAAACCGTTCCCGCCAACATCACTAACAAACCAGTCTCAAGAATATTCTCGGGAATAACCAACCTTCCCGTTAAACCAGGCAATCCCATCACCACAAAGGCATTAAAAATGTTAGAACCTAAGACGTTACCTATAGCAACTTCTGGGTTTCCTTTTTTCGCTTGATTGATAGTTACAATCAATTCGGGTAAAGAAGTGCCCAAGGCCACGGCACTAACGGCGATAATTTCTTTGCCTATGTTGAGAATTTCCGAGATTTTGACTGCCGAATCAATGGTGTATTTCGCACCAACAAAAATAAACAGCGAACTTACTGCCAAAATCGCAAATTCTTTAACAGGGAATGATTTTTTTGTGGCTTCTTCTTCTGAAGCACCTTCTTCAGGATCGTCTTTTCTGACGTTCACTGCATAAAAAGTATAAATCACATATCCCCCTAGGGACAAAATGGCTTCGCCTACAGTGTATTTGCCGTCCCAAACTGTTAAACCTAGCAAAAATGCCGACCCTACAAACAATGGCAAATCGACGCTTACTAAATCGTATTCTATGTCTAATAGACCGCTTATCAGCGAGGCGACTCCTAGAATTAGAAAAATGTTGGCAATATTAGAACCAACTACGTTTCCAACTACAATTTCTCCCGCATCTGAATAAACTGCTACCAACGAGGATATTAATTCCGGTAGGGATGTTCCTATCGCTACAATTGTTACCCCCACAATAAATGGAGGTATCCCAAAATAAATTCCTATCTGTTCGGAAGCATCTGTAAAAAAGTCGGCTGACTTTGACAGCACTACTAAGCTGACGAAGAGAACTAATGACCAAATTACTATCTCTGGCATTTGTTTGCCTCAGTTAGAAAAAATTCCATCCCATCTTAACCGAGGTAAACTCAGATTGTCAATATTAATATAGCAATTTTATTTGAGATGCATCCAAAATATCTCTGCTTTTTGCTAATTGCTAATTGCGAGCTTGCTAATGGAGAAGAAGATTCAGAAGACTTTTTGCTGGTAGTAAATAACCCTTTTTTGTTGACATCTGATTTGAAAATGCTATAGCATTTTATTTTCTGGCACTAATTCCCAGTCCCGAGTTTTTCTATTCAATTGGTTGGATATAAAAATTACTATAACTCCAATATTTAATTTCTTCAACAACTCGATATCCCATTTTTTCTAGCCTATATAAAAATGATTTTTCGTTGGCTTTTTTTACTTCTACCATTGCATCTGGTCTGAACTTTAAAAATATATTTTTTGCCCCTTGTAATACTTCTAGTTCTAAGCCTTCTACGTCTATTTTCAGAAAATCAACTTTTTCTTCTATCAGTTCGTCTAAGGAGATGATGTCAATTTTTTTCTCTTTATCCCCTCGATATTGATAGGAGTTATTGTGGCGATCGCTTGCAAAAACTTCTGTCAAACATAAATCGTTTGCCGGATGTTCTGCCAGAATAAATTCCCCCCTTTCTTTACCCACGGCATAGCCTAATTTAGATAAGTCTGCATTCTCAATTTCATTAAAATATATGTGTCTTTTTAACAACTCGATTGTCTCTGGATGAAACTCTATGGGAATGATTTTACCCGCTTTGATAATTTTAGCAAAATAGACTAAATGATTGCCCGTGTTACTGCCCACATCAACTATGACATCTTTAGCTCTAATATTTTGCCGAATAACTTCCAATTCCTTCAATTCATAAAAAGTACCGCTTACATGATACATAGCCGGACCAATATTTTTGCGGCTTATCTCAAATTTTATCGGCAGCTCTTGATAGAAAAATTTTAGTTTGGTTTGACCTTTCAATAATCTATTAACAACAGCTAACCATCTCCGCGTATTTAGGTCGTTTGGATTCAGTTTTAATGCTTTTTCTAATTCAGATTTTCCCTCTTCTAGTTGATTTTTTCGCACTAAAATGTTGCCGATAGAAGCTTGGGCATCGGCATCATTGGGAGATATTTTTAAGACATAACGAAAATATGAGAAAGCTTCTTCTAATTTACCTTGTTGAATTAGAATATTACCGACATTGAAACAAACATCTAATAAATTAGGCTGAATTGTTAGCGCTCTTTTGCCATAAAAAAGGGCTTCATCTAAGCGGTCTAATTGTTGCAAAGCCCGACATAAATTGGCTAATGTTATTGGGTCATCTGCTTCTAGAGATAATGCCAGTTTATATAGCCCAATAGCTGTTTCTATATCCCCTTTAGCTTTAGAAATTACTCCCAGGTTAACCAGAGAGCTAGCATGATTGCTCTTTCTTTTCAAAATATCGAGATAAAGAGCTTCAGCTTTTTCTAATTCGCCGTTTTTTTGATGTTTAACTGCTTGCTGAAAAATGCTTTCTATTAATTCCATGATTTTTTACCAAAGGCGAAAAAGTAGTTTCCAATTCCCCATTCCCAATTCCCCATTCCCCATTCCCAAAAAGCAAAGCGATCGCTCTGGCTCTTAAAGTAGAGAGCATGGCCTGGCCCGTTTAATTATCCTTGGCCAGTTTGATTGTAGGCCATCCTTTGTTATTTTATGGCCAATTAGTCTGACGGCCTTGAAAAATAAATGTTACAAATTGTAACTTTCTTTCTCATAAATAAAACATCTGCAAAACTTTATCTGTATGTTGGTACTCAGTCGGTCATAAAAAAGCTGACCGACCCAAAAGTAAAATTTGTTAAACTATAAGGAGAGCTCGATGCTTGACGCATTTTCCAGAGCAGTAGTAACTGCGGATAGCAAAACCGCACCTATCGGCGGTGAAGAATTAGCAAAACTACGCGAGTTCATCGCTGCTGGCAACCGTCGCCTGGATGCCGTTAACGCCATCGCTAGCAACGCTAGCTGCATGGTATCCGATGCCATTGCCGGTATGATCTGCGAAAACACTGGCCTAATTCAAGCTGGTGGTAACTGCTACCCCAACCGCCGCATGGCTGCTTGCTTGCGCGATGGAGAAATCGTTCTGCGCTATGTTACCTACGCCCTACTGGCTGGCGATGCTTCGGTACTAGAAGATCGCTGCTTGAACGGTCTGAAAGAAACCTACATTGCTTTAGGAGTTCCCCTTCAGTCCGCCGCCCGCGCCGTTCAAATTATGAAGGCCCAGGCCGCCGCTCACATTCAAGACACCCCCAGCGAACAGTTTGCAGGTGCCAAACTGCGTAAAATGGGTTCCCCTGTAGTAGAAGATCGCTGCGCCAGCTTGGTTGCTGAAGCAGGTAGCTACTTCGATCGCGTGATTGCTGCTCTCAGCTAATCCCTTTGGCTTTGGCCATACCTTAATTTTGGCTAATATTGCTAGCAATTTTGCCGAATTTTTTCCAATTTCAATCAACCTAAGTCAACACTAGAGATAGTAAAGAGATGAAATCAGTTCTAACCACCGCGATCGCTTCTGCCGATGCAGCCGGTCGTTTCCCCAGCACCTCCGATCTGGAATCCGTACAAGGTTCCATCCAACGCGCTGCAGCTCGTCTGGAAGCAGCCGAAAAGTTGGCAGGAAATCTGGATGCAGTTGCTAAGGAAGCTTACGATGCTTGCATCAAAAAGTATCCTTACTTGAACGAATCTGGTCAAGCCAACTCTACTAATACTTTCAAAGAAAAGTGCCTCCGCGATATCAAGCACTACCTCCGCTTGATTAACTACTGCTTGGTAGTTGGCGGCACCGGTCCTTTGGATGAGTGGGGTATTGCCGGTCAGCGCGAAGTTTATCGCGCCCTGGGCCTGCCTACCGCTCCTTATGTTGAAGCTCTCAGCTTCGCTCGCAATCGCGGTTGCGCACCTCGCGATATGTCCGCTCAAGCTTTGACTGAGTATAACGCTCTCCTCGACTACGCTATCAATTCTTTGTCTTAGTCCGTTTTGGGTTCTGACATGGATTGACGACCTCTAGTCCATTTTAAGGCTGAGGGACTCTCGGTTGTTATTTTGCCTAATCTTGGTAATCTAATAACATGGAGCCCCTCAGTTCTTAATTGTTAGTTGCTAATTGCTAATTGCTAATTGTCTATTGTCTATTGTTAATATTTAATTGTTAATTGTTAATTGTTAAATGTCTCAAGAATCTTTATTAGAACAACTAAAACACCCCAACCCCCACCTCCGGGAACGAGCAATCTGGGAACTGGCAGAAACTCGCGATGACTCTACTATTCCTACTCTGATGGGGGTTTTGGCAGAGGAGGATACTACTTATCGACGGGCCGCTGTTAAGGCTTTGGGGGCGATTGGTATCGATACAGTGCCTCCTTTGGTCGATTCTTTGCTCAATAGCGATAATGTTACGATTCGAGGTAGCGCTGCTAAGGCACTGGCTCAAGTGGCGGTCAATTATCCCGACGAACCTTTCCCCACGGAAGGAATTGAGGGATTAAAACAGGGCATGCAGGATTCTAATCCAGTGGTTCATATTGCTTCGGCAATGGCTCTGGGCGTGGTGGGCACTCCTGCTTTGGATGCTTTGGTGGATACTTTGAATGCTACCGATAATTTGGGTTTGATGGTGGCGATTATTAATGCTATCAGTTCTATTCCGGGCGATCGCTCCAAAGAAGTCTTGACTGCTTTTGCCGAAGATGAGTCTGCAGATACATATATTCGCGAGTCCGCTATCAGCGCTTTATCCCGCCTAGATTTCGTTAAGTCTAACCTCACAAGATAATAGTTAGTAGTAACGACTTTAGTCGTAGTTAGTAGTAACGACTTTAGTCGTAGTTAGTAGTAACGACTTTAGTCGTAGTTCGTAGT
>CAZUCT010000163.1:0-16479 GCA_964619285.1 uncultured bacterium
ACAATCGCGCTCCGCGATTACTACGAACTATCGCGCTCCGCGATTACTACGAACATGGGCCAACTTTTACTGGGATAATTCGGTATTTAATTCGTTAACGCTTCGTAGTTTTAATTCCACAGACTCCGATCGCGGCAGTAGATCGAATACCTCCCGAAACGCATTATCCACTTTTTCAAAGGCCACTTGTCCCTTTTCGTCCAAGACTACCTCTCCAGATTGGTCGATTAAAACAGTTTGGGGTACATATCCCTCATAGTAATAGCCCTCTTGGGTGGGGTCGTCAGTTTCCGACCAGATAGCATCCACATTTACCGGAATAAAATCTGCGGCCCGGCCATAATATCTCTGAAGTTCCGAGACAACCGTCGTGAATTGCTTGCAGTCCTTACTATCGTCGAGGAAAAAGACCAATAAGGCAGGTCGAGACTTTTTTAAAGAATCTGCTAAATCTACTTTTGGTGGAACCAGGGAACCGTTGCCACCGTAGAGAGCAAAAATATTGCCATCGAAGCGATCGTCGTTCAGACTTGCCAAAGCAGCCGGCGTAGTTAGCGGCTGAAAAAAGCATAAGACTGTAATAAAAGTGAATAAGAAAGTTAAAAAAATTGATTGCCACCAGGGACGGCGGGAGCTATTAATCATTTTTTGTTAATTGTTAATTTTTAATTGTTAACTGTCAATTGTTAATTTTTAATTTTTAATTTTTAATTTTTAATTGATATAAAAACTAAAAAGAGGTCTTCCGACCTCCTCATAAAACACGCTGGTTTTGCCTGTTTTTGACAACTTACAGCAGCAAACTTAAAGCAACCCAGTATTGGCTCCCGGTTTGCCAGTTACCAATTTTACCTTGATAATTTTGCCACCCATTTTCATAATTCGCTGCTGTTCCCTAAACCAACTGTCATAAGGAACTAGCTTAGTAAAAAAGGTGTTTTGTAATTCCCGTTGGGTACGGATACGAGTTTGACTGGGAACGCAAGCAGTTACTTGAAACATTCTCATGAGGTCTATTTCTCCTTCGCTGGTTCGATTTTTTTAAATGCTTTTCTTAGATACTGAAGCTTGGTTTGCCCAAGCCATTTAAAGGGCCGAGAGTCTCGCAGTCAATATTAGCTCGCTAAAACTCATCGTTATTTCTAGTTGCTTTCGCATCAGAACCAACTTTAGGGACTTCCAAAAATTGCAATCTCCAAGAATATAGTAGTATTTTTGGGTTCCGTTTCACTTCACCCAACCTACGGTTCTTCCAAAAATTGCAATCTCCAAGAATATAGTAGTATTGTTGGGTTCCGTTTCACTTCACCCAACCTACGGTTCTACGGGAGAATTATTTATTTGGATATCCTTTACAAGCCTTTGGCGGTCTAACACTAACCGCGACACTTCCCCGACCTCAGTTTTAAGGCAACAGTCGAAAATCCAAAATTTCCTGAATTTCCTGTTTGCCGCTCTTTGCCGATGGCAACCTTAGCTCAAACCAGAGCAGATATAGTCGAAATAGACACCCATTTCCTTACCGGCATCGGGACCTACCAGACTGGCAGTGACTTCCTTCATTGCTTGGATAGCTTGCACGGTGGAACCGATGGGAACGCCTAAAGAATTATAGGTTTCCTTCAAACCGTTGAGTACGCGCTCGTCCAAAATGGAGGGATCCCCTGCGAGCATTGCATAGGTAGCATAGCGCAGGTAGTAATCCAAATCGCGGATGCAAGCTGCATAGCGACGGGTGGTGTACATATTACCACCGGGACGAGTTACGTCAGAGTACAGTAAGGACTTGGCCACTGCTTCTTTGACGATACCAGCAGCGTTGGCGCTGATGGTGCTAGCTGCGCGAACCCGCAGTTCGCCAGTGGAGAAATAGCCCTTCAGTTTTTCTAGGGCACTGCTGTCCAGGTATTTACCTTGGACGTCAGAGGAATTGATTACGGCGGTAATTGCGTCTTGCATTTTTGATTTCCTTAAATTCGCTGAATCTTCCGATTTTCGATGGGCGATTTTAAATTGGTGCTGGCCTTCGATAAATTAACGATTTTTGTCAATTGCCAATTGTTAATTGTCAATTGTTAATTGTTAATTATGGGCCTTAGCTCATTGCACCGATAACGTAGTCGAAGTAAGAACCTGCTTCGGCTGCATCATCTCCAGAGAGGAGGGAAGCAGCAACACTCTTCATGCAGCGGACGCTTTCTGCCACTGCTTCGATAGGAGTGCCCAGGGATTTGTACATTTCGCGGACGCCTACCAATCCAATTTCTTCGATAGGAGTAACGTCGCCAGCGACGATGCCGTAACTGATCAGACGTAGATAATAGTCCATATCACGCAGGCAGGTAGCGGTCATTTCTTGGCCGTAGGCATTGCCGCCGGGAGAAACAACATCAGGACGCTTTTGGAATAACTGGTTGCCAGCTTCCTTAACGATGCGCTCGCGAGACTCGCTCATAATTTGGGCGATGCGGACGCGCTTTTCGCCAGTGGTGACAAAGGTTTTGATCCGATCTAGTTCGCCAGGGCTCAGGTAACGAGCCTCGGCATCAGCATTAACGATTGATTTGGTGACTATACTCATGCTTTATACCAACAGAGTTCAGCTAACGGGTTGCTTAAAAATGGGTTAGCTAGCAAGATGGACTGACGTCCTCCGACATAACTACCTCCCAAGTATTTTGAAGCATTTCGTACCACTTTTTATTATTTTCTTAATAGTTTGTAACATTTGCTTGAATTTCTTGACTTTTTTCGCCAAGTATGTTAAAGATGACAGTTTTTTGGGTTTTACCCCGCAGTTGGATGGCATCGACCTGTTGGCCCAAATAGCGATCGCTAACCAGAGCAAAGGTTTCCTCGGTTACTAAAATCTGATAATCCCTATCGGCAGTCAACTGTTTGTTCATGGACTCCAAACGAGCGGCCGTATTCACGGTGTCCCCAATGACAGAATAATTAACCCGACGGTGGCCCCCCACGCTCCCGGCCACCAAAGGCCCGGTATGCAAGCCAATACCAAACCGAATTAAGGCCTTACCTTGGTCCTTTAATTTCTGATTCAGTTGTTCCAATCTGCGGTGCATATCGATGCAAGCGGCCACTGCGTTAATGGCATCCTCTTTAACGTCCAGATTTTTACTCCGAGGAAAAGGCACGCCAAAACAGGCCATAATCGCATCGCCAATATATTTATCGACTACGCCGCCCCGGTCCATAATACAATCGGTCATGGCATCCAAATAATCGTTCAACCAGCCCAACAACTCCCGGGGCGTCATGGTCTCGGAAATGCTGGTAAAACTGCGAATGTCCATAAACAAAACCGTGGCCGTGACTTCTTGCGGTTCTAATTCCCCGTCTCGGAAAATTTCCCCCTTCCGTTCCCAAATCATTCGAGCTGTTTCTGGGGCAACGTGCTTTTCAAAGAGACTCATTAACTGTTGCTTTTCGTACTGTTCTCGCAGTTGCAAGGCTATGGCCCCTAAGAAGGCGGTACCGATGGGGGCAGCGACGGGCAGCCACCAATAAGAGAAACCAAATAATAAGGCCGCCAAGATAAACCAACCGACTGGCAAACCCCAAACGATGGCCAATCTATCTCTAAGGTTGCGATCGCCCAAAAGCCAGCTAGTCGTAGGCCCAATTGCCAGTAAGGCTAACAATACCAACCAGTTAGGGGGCCTTCGGAGGTAGCGATCGTTCAACAAATTATCGATTAAAGCCACATGGGAATAGACTCCAGCAGTAGTCCGATCCAAAGGAGAGCTGACAGGATCCCAACCATCGGCCACGAGTCCCAACAGAACCAACTTATCGGTCAAATCCTGGGGAGGAATTTTGCCATCCACTACATCTGCAAAGGCGTAAGTAGGGACGTTTTCCGTTTTCCCAGGCCAGTTAAGCCAGATTTTTGGTTTTTCCCCCGGCAGCAGTTGTGGCACAGATATAGAATCGGGGCGAGATTTGCTGTAAACCTGAAGGGTTGCCACTCCCAAACTGGGACTGCCATCAATAAAAAGATTGAGACTGCGGCTGATACCATCCGCATCGGCCTGGTGGAGAATGTCCCCAACTCCTGCAGCCGCCGCTTTTAATTTAGGAACGACATCTTCTTCTGCCACTTTAGCCAGGACCGCTCTGCCGTTAGCGGCCATCGCTTTTGCTAACTTGGTATCTTGACTGCTGGGATCGAGAAACAAAATGTCAAAGCCGATAGCTGCTGGCGGAGATTGTTCTAATGCTTGTAATAGGTCAACGTAGCGATCGCGCCGCCAGGGAAATTGACCGTACTTCTGCAAGCTGTAAGGATCTACGGCAATTACCGCCAACCGAGAATCCCAGCCCCTCGCCGGCAAAAACCCTGCTTCGCGAATTTGAAACAAAGCTTTGTAAACCTGCCACTCCAAAGGTTGCCAAGCTCCAAACTGCCATAAAGCGACAGAAAAAACTGCAGCTGCAGCACCGGCGAACCAAGGAGGGCTGCTTCCAAGATATTGTTTGATGGGAGAAAGATTATCTTCGATCGCCTTAAGCCATTGTTTGAATTTCATATTTTTGGGAATAGGGAATTGGCAAGAGTTTCGTTGGCCAAGAAACCCGGTTTTTTCAAAAAACCGGGTTTCTAAGAGCTCGGTTTGCTGAGAATACCGAACCAACTCTATTAACTAGGGAACCGTAATGACATAAACTCGTTCTCGCACCGAAGGCCCTCGGACGACAAACCGCAAGCGACTGTTTGGGGGAGCTGGCAGGGTGACATCAAACTTACCTTCGGCATCGGTCTCAATGAGGCGATCGTCAATAAATACCAAATCTAGGTTTTCCACCTGACCCATCAAGCGAACGTTACGGCCATTCCTTCGCCGGATACTCCGCAAGCGCAGAGTTGCCACACGAGGAGTCCTTGGGTTCAAAACAGGTTCCGAACCGGGGTTAATTACGGCATGGGCACCGGAGTTAGCCACAACTTCTCGGTTGCGAGCTCCAACTGCCACGGCACCATCAAGAGTCTGAACGCCAGTTTTACCATTGGGGCCGACATTCACCCCGAAGGCCGTACCTCTTACCCCTGCTACTCCCCGGGGCGTGCGCACTCTGACGGGAGCATCGCTGGTGGTGTTATCTTGTTCTAATTCTTCCTCTTCTGGTGGTTCTTCCAATTCCTCTGAGTCTTGAGCTAGTTCCAGCAGAGGATTTAAGGCCGCCACTATTTGTTCTTCCGATGGTCCAGCGCCTCCGAACTGTCGGGCAACGGAACTGGCTATGGCCAACCTTACTTGTCCTCTAGAAACAAAAATTTCCGTAACTTGGTTGTTAAAAGAACTACCAGAGAGGACTTGAAGTCTGACTATGGTATTTTCCGACAGTTCGATGCTGCCGATGTAGTCGTTTATCCGCAGCTTTACTTTCGAGTCGCTGCCAGTTTCGATTTCATCTCCAGGTCGTACTAAGCGATCGCCCAACTTCGCTGGCATTCCGTTAAAGATAACAGTACCCTGAATTTTTTGGACCTCAAGGGATTGGACTTCTGGAGGGGGCATTTGAGCTTGGAGGCTCTCTAATGGCAGGTCGTTGGAAATGCTATTAGAATTAGGTGGGACTCTTGTCTTCTCAGTGTCTGCATAAGTCGGTGCCGTTAGTGACAAAATAGTAAAAATAGATAAGCCTATTATTGAAATTGGGGACAAATCCATAAATTTCGGCATTTTGTTTGTTTTTAACTTTCCTACGATAAAACTTTATAAGTTTCTGCTAAAAATACTTAAAAACAGCATTTTGACATAATTAGTTGGCCTCGATAACTTGCCCGCGTTCCCAACAGGAGCTATGATAATTTAAAAAACTCTGTTTGGCAATTAACTCTAATTAAAATTTTCATCTTTTTAAAAGTTCTTACGGGAGCATCTCAGATTTGTAAAAATAGAAAGTTTTACAAGGAACGCTTACCGAGCGCTTTACCATTACCCATTACCTATTACCCATTACCCATTACAAAAGAGCGTTAAACTCTTGGTTTTATTCTTGCATTGAGATGCACCCGTTCTTACTTTTGCCTTTTGCCTCTTGCCTTTTGCCTCTTGCCTTTGGCCTCTTAAAAGAATGACTGCAGCACAAAATATTAAATACAACTATCAGTTTAAAGGTGCGATCGACTTTAGAAATCCTACCTATCTCAACCGAGAAACAGACCGAGAATTATTAGCAGCTTTAAAAGCGGGTAATTTTGGTTATGTCTCGGGTGGTATCCACTCTGGCAAAACTAGCTTGATGCTAAAAATTATAGAATTACTAAAAGCCGATAATTATATCTGCGTTGCCCTCGATTTTAATGAAATTAAAAATAATCTTATTTCTGTAGAAGAATGGTACGACGGTGCAATTTTGGAGTTAGAAACAGTTGGGGATCTTTCCAGACAATCTATAGATTTATGGTGGTCTCAAAAGGAAGATATCTCGGCAGTTGAAAGATTGATTGTTTTTCTTGAAGAAGTTCTTTTGCCAAACGTTTCCCAAAAAATAGTAATCTTTATAGATGGAATAGAAAGCGCTTCCAGTCTCAATAACCCACTAGAAGATATTTGGGTTCTAATCGAATATTGCCATCAAGAAAAAGATAAAAATAAAAAACTAGAAAGGTTACAATTTGCCCTATTTGGAGAAAGCATTCCTTCGGAGCTTCAGCCATGGGGAAAAACTTTTAAATTAAATAATTTTGAGTGGAAACAAGTTAAGCCTTTAATCGAAGGATTTAAAGGTAAAGTCAAAAACCCAGAAGCGGTTATGGGAGAGATTTTATATTGGACGGAAGGGCAACCTTTTCTAACCCAAAAAGTTTGTAAGCTAGTAGAAAATTATTTAAAAGATAGCTATTTAGGAAACAAAGATGGTGCGGACAACGATGACAGGGGTTTAGTAGAGGATTTAGTTAAGATTTGCATCATCGAAAATTGGGAATCTCAGGACGAACCGCCCCACTTAATAAGAATAGGCGATCGCCTTCTGAAAAATAACCAAAATTCCGAAAGTTTACTAAAGCTATATCAAAAAATTTTGAACCCGCCGTTAGAATTTAAGCTGCAACATTCTGACAGTAATAAAGTTGGAATTATGGCAGATAACAGCGCCGAACAACAAGAATTAATCGCCGCAGGTTTGGTAAGTAATAAAGAAGAAATATTAAAGGTAAACAATCCAATTTATGAAGCAGTTTTTAACGAAAATTGGGTCAAAGGCGAATTAGAAAAACTGGCAGTTAAAAAAGAGGAAACACCAATAAGAAAAAATAACGAACCAGGGCGAGAAAAGCTCCCAGAACAAAAATCTGAGAAAAACATTGTTAATGCAGAAACGGCAAAATTAGAAAAAGCCAAGGGAAAAATTAAAATAGCAGCGGCGGGATTAGTAGTATTATCCCTGGCAGCAGGAGGGGGAGTTGTCTGGGCGATCGAAGTTTTTAGAAACACTCAAAAGCAACTGCAAACAACAGAAACTCAACTTTATCAAGCTCAAAAAAAACTACAAGAAGCTCAAGAAGGAACGAAACTAGAACAGCAAGGAGTAAGCGCCTTGCGACAATTTGATTTGGCAGAAATAGAAGCATTATTATCAGCAATACAGGCAGGAAAAGAATTAAAAGAGATTGTAGAAAGCGACGATCGCCCCCTGGCACAATATCCAGCGATCGCCCCCATCTTTGCCCTCCAACAAATACTCCAAAACATCCACGAACGGAACCAAATTAAAAACATCAAATACATCAGCTTCAGTCCCAAAAGCGAAATACTGGCAGCTATAGCCACTAACGGCACCGCCCGCCTGCTCAAACCATCAGGCCAAACCATCGCCGAATTTAAAGGACATGAAGGCCCCGTATCGGACATAACCTTCAGCGCCGACGGTAAATTCGCAGCCACCGCAGGAGAAGACGGAACCGCCCGAGTGTGGGATCTGTTCGGTAAAGAAATAGTCAAGCTCGAAGGCCATGAAGGCAACCTGTGGGATGTAACCTTTAGCCCAGACGGCCAACGCTTGGCTACTGCAGGAGAAGACGGAACCGCCCGCCTCTGGGATATCTCGGGCAAACAAATAGCCGAGCTAAAGGGCCACGAAGGTCGGGTGTTAGACGTAAGTTTCAGCCCCGACGGTCAAAGGTTGGCCACGGCAGGTTGGGACGAAACGGCCCGGATCTGGAGTACGCGATCGGGCAAACAGTTAGCCCGCCTGGGAGGTCACGAAGGCAGCGTCGAGACTGTTACCTTCAGCCCCGACAGTCAAAAATTGGCCACGGCGGGTTGGGATGGAACTGTTCGTATCTGGAGTAGAGCGGGCAAGCTATTAGCCAAACTCCAAGGACACGAAGGGGGTGTCTGGAATGTCAGTTTTAGCCCCGACGGCAAACGGCTAGCTACTGGAGGCGAAGGCGGAACGGCCTATATCTGGGATGCTTCGGGAGAGCAAATAGCTAAACTTCAAGGACATCAAGGCATCGTTAGCAGCATCAGTTTTAATGGCGATGGAAAACTGCTGGCAACGGCGGGCAGCGATGGTATCGTTCGCTTGTGGGAATTAGATGGCAACTTGTTAGCAGAGTTGAAGGGGCATCGAGGTCGCGTTTGGGAAGTTAGTTTTTCTGTGGGGGAACTGTTGGCTACCACCGGGGAAGATGGCACTGCCAGAATATGGCGGCTTTCCAAGGAGCCCGCAACGGAAGTAGAGGGATCCTCTTCTATATTCGCCAACGTCAGTTTCAGCCCCAACGGCAAGTACATGGCTACCGCCGCCTTGGATGGCACCGCCCGGATCTGGGATATCTCGGGAAAACCTTTATCCAGGTTTCAAGGATATTTGGGACTTTTCGGCAACATGACTTTTAGCCCCGACGGACAACGCATCGCCACCGCAGGCGACGATAGTCCGCCTCGCTTGTGGAAGATTTCTGGGGAAGAGTTGGTCAGCTTCGAGGGACACGATGGCCGGGTTCAGCAAGTGAGTTTGAGCCCCGACGGACAGCGAGTGGCGACGGCGGGTAAAGATGGTACTGCCCGCTTATGGGATGTTTCGGGTCAAGAGTTAGCAGCGTTAAAGGGGCATCAGGGGCCTGTTTGGGACGTGACTTTTAGCCCCGACGGACAGCGAGTGGCGACGGCGGGGGAGGATGGAACTGCCCGCATCTGGAATAGTTCGGGCCAGCAGTTGATGGAGTTGGAGGGACGCAGCGGACGTATTGAGAGCGTTAGTTTTAGCCCCGACGGGTTGATTTTGGCTGTTGGTGGTAGCGATGGTATCGTGCGGTTTTGGGATACTCGGGGAGCGATCGCTCAGTCCATCCGCGAGCTGACAGCCCATCGCGGCAGCGTCGAGAAAGTTGCTTTTAGTTCCGACGGCCAACGGCTGGCAACTCGGGCCGCCGACGGGACGATTCGGATCTGGGATCTGGCGGGACGCCCGATGGCCGAATTTAAGCACGGTAAGAGTGTTAGTCCCGATGGCGAGTTGGTGGCGACTTGGGAAAATGGATCGTTAAAGTTATGGGAAGTAAAGCAATTAGATGAGTTATTGACCGCCGGCTGTCTGTGGCTTGAGGATTATTTTGTTACCCATCCCCACAAGTTACAAGATTTGAAAGTTTGTCAAAATCAGGAATTGGGAATGGGGAATGGGGAATAGGGAATGGGGAATAGTCAATACCCCCACCCCACGTCTAAGGTTCTGGATTGGCAATTAACAATTAGCAATTAACAATTAGCAATTAGCAAAATTAAGATGCACCCAAAAAAACAGTCTTGTGAAGATTAAGCGGTCAATTTTTCTCTGAATTATCTTCTGAATTTATTTCAGTGCTTTCCACTTGGGAATCGTTAGGCAGCTCTGGTGTCTTTGTTTCTGCTAGTTGTTTTTTCACAAATAACCCACCCAGAATTGTCACAAGTAAGCCTACAATAGTCCCCGGTTCGGGAACTGACTGGGTGGATTGCTGTTGGGTATTGGGAAGGGGGGCAGACTGAGATTTAGCGGGTTTAACTTCGGTTAATATGCCTAAACTCAAAGCCGCAGCAGTTAGGATAATGCTTGCTATTTTAATCGAGCTTTTCATAAGAGAACGCTCCTGATTTTTGAGGTTGGTTAGTTCTATTATCAACTAAAAAGGATTTCTTGTCAAGGATTTAGTTTGAGAGGACAGGTCAAGAAACCCGGTTTTTTGAAAAAACCGGGTTTCTGGGATACGGAGGAACTAGGAGGATTTATTGTCAAGGATTTAGCTAGATTTAATTTGAAAATTTGGTAATGGCTAATAGCTAATTGCTCGGGGAAAAAAGACAATTAACAATTAGCAATTAGCAGTTAGCAATTAGCAGTTAGCAATTAGCAGTTAGCAATTAACAATTAACAGTTAACAATTAACTCTATGGAATACTTTTTCATGTTAACGGGATTTATTATGGCATCTTATTCGTTAGTAGCTAACGATGCCATTCAAACTCTGGGAACTTTTTTAAGCTCTAATAAGGAACGTCCTTGGTGGATGCTTTGGCTGTTTGCTTGTTCGATTTTAACTGCAGTTTTTATTTTAGGATGGTTGGCAAATAACGGCGATATTTCCTACGGACGACTGGAACAAATTCCCTTTCCAGAGCGCTTTACTTGGATTTATTTAGTTCCGCCCATAGTTTTAACTGTTTTAACTCAATTGGGGATTCCAGTCAGTACTACTTTTCTGATTTTAACTGTTTTTGCACCCCAAGCTTTAAACAGGATGTTAATTAAATCTCTGTTGGGATATGTTATAGCTTTGGTTGGAGCAATTGTTGTTTATAAATTTGTTACTAGAGGTTTAGAAAGTAATTTTTTAGAGACTAAAGATGGAGAAATCCCTCGCTATTGGATAGTTTTGCAATGGTTATCGACAGCATTTTTGTGGAGTCAATGGCTGGTTCAAGACATGGCTAATATTTTTGCTTATTTACCCCGCCAGCTTAGTTTATCTTGGCTGTTGTTTTCTTTAGTAATAATCACGGCTTTACATGGAATAATTTTCTATACTAGCGGCGGTGAAATCCAGAAAATAGTCACTAGCAAAACTAATACTCAGGATATCCGTTCGGCAACTCTAATTGATTTTATTTACGGTTTGATTTTGGTATTTTTTATTCAATTAAGCACCATTCCGATGAGTACGACTTGGGTTTTTATAGGACTATTAGCAGGGCGAGAATTGGCAATGACTTGGAATTTTGAAATTAGACCTTTGAAAGAAACTGGTAAGATAATTTTAGGCGATAGTTTGAAAGCTTTAATAGGTTTAGCAGTTAGCGTTATCTTGGCTTTTGGACTGCCTTTAATTGAAAAAAGTCTGGGTGCATCTCAATTTTGAAGCGAACCAAACAGTTGTCACTTTTTGTCAATTGTTAATTGTCAATTGTTAATTGTTTAACAGCTTATAGAATTAAGAAACCGGGTTTTTAAAAAAATACCTTCGCCAGCATCGAGATTTAAGAAACCGGGTTTTTTGAAAAATACCTTCGCCAGCATCGAGATTTAAGAAACCGGGTTTTGCAGAAATTACCCGGTTTCTGGCGGGTGAGGAACGCCATTTTCTTGCAGGTATTTTTATTTTGGCGAAGGTATTGTTAAATATTCCCGGTTTCACGCGGGTGAGTTAACCTTGGGTAAAATGGCGAAGGTATTGTTATCATGGAAGCCGTTAATTTCGAGCTATTCTTTTTTTGTTAAAAACAGCCGCCCCCACCATACTTTAAATTATATGAAATTGCGCAGTTTTATCTCAATTTTTTTACCAGAGGTTCGCGAATGGGGCATAGAAGCCCGCTTATTGCGCTGGTTAACTTTCCTTTGGTTGTTTATGGGATTAGTAGTGTTATTTTCAGCTTCTTATGCTAGCGGTAGTGTAGAACAGGGAGACGGTCTCTACTACTTCAAGCGACAATTGATTTGGGTTGTTGTAGGCATGATGGGATTCAATTTCGTTCTATATACCCCCATCTCCAAGATGTTGCAAGCTGCCAAAGTCGGAGTGGCGATCGTCTTAGTATTGCTCTGCTTAACTTTAGTTCCCGGACTGGGAACGACTATCAACGGCGCAACTCGCTGGATCTCCATTGGCGGCATTCCCGTTCAGCCTTCGGAATTGATGAAACCTTTTCTCGTCCTCCAAAGCGCCCGTTTCTTCGGTCAATGGGACCGTCTGAGTTGGACGGTTCGCGGAATTTGGCTGGGAATCTTTGCTTTAGTGCTAGCAACAATTTTGCTGGAACCAAATCTGAGTACCACTGCCCTTTGCGGCATGACTTTATGGTTGATAGCCTTAGCTGCGGGTTTACCTTATTCTTATCTGGGGGGAACGGCTTTGGCGGGTGTGTTAGTAGCTACTCTCAGTATCACTATTAAAGAATATCAACGAAAGCGGATTTTGTCTTTTATGAATCCTTGGGCAGATCCTATCAACGATGGCTATCAATTAATCCAAAGTTTGCTGGCGGTAGGTTCTGGGGGCGTTTGGGGAACCGGTTTGGGTTTATCCCAGCAAAAGTTGTATTTTTTACCGATTCAATATAGCGATTTTATCTTTTCTGTATATGCCGAAGAGTTTGGTTTGGTGGGCGGTTTGGTCTTGTTATTTTTGCTAGCCGCTTATGCTACTTTAGCTTTGAGAGTGGCGATTAAAGCGAGCCGCATAGAACATAAATTGGTAGCGATCGGGGTGATGGTGGTAATGGTGGGGCAGTCGCTTTTAAATATTGGTGTTGCTACTGGTGCTTTGCCTACTACTGGTTTGCCTCTGCCGCTGTTTAGTTATGGGGGGAGTTCGATGATCGGCAGTTTGTTGTTAGCGGGTTTGTTGGTTCGAGTGGCGAGGGAGAGCAGTCAAGCGCAGGTGGTGTTTATTAATCGCGATCGCCTAGATCGCAGTCGACGGCGAAGCAATTAACAATTACCCATTACCGACAAAGATGAGATTTTGACATGAACATTTTGTATTTAAAATAAAAATACTATCTATTCTACGTATTCTACGGAAAGTCGAAGCAAGAAACAGGGATAGCAAAAATGGACCAATTCTCCTGCTAAAATAACAGGGTTGTTTTTTGCCTTCAGAGCATTGATAGAACGTTACACCTTGCCCGAAATGGGCGAACTCTGGACCGACTCCTACAAACTCAAAACCTGGCTGGCAGTGGAAATCGCCGTTTGCGAAGCCCAGGCAGAATTGGGTTACATTCCCACCTCCGCCTTCATCGAAATTAAGGACAAGGCCAACTTCGACCTCCAACGAGTTCTGGAAATCGAAGCGGAAGTCCGCCACGATGTCATCGCCTTCCTAACTAACGTCAACGAATACGTCGGCGATGCCGGACGCTACATCCATCTGGGTTTGACCAGTTCCGACGTCCTGGATACGGCCTTGGCCTTGCAAATGGTCGCCAGCCTGGACTTGTTATTAAAAATGGTGGAAGATTTAGCCCAAGCTATCCGCTACCAAGCCCAACAACATCGCTATACCGTGGCCGTCGGGCGTTCCCACGGGGTTCATGCCGAACCCATTACCTTTGGTTTTAAACTGGCGGGGTGGTTGGCAGAAGTCTGCCGCCACCGCCAGAGGTTGGTCAGATTGCGCGAAGAAATTTCTGTGGGTAAGATTTCTGGGGCCGTGGGGACTTATGCCAATATCGACCCCAGGGTTGAAGAGTTGGCCTGTCAAAAGTTGGGACTGGAACCGGATGCGGCTTCGACTCAGGTAATCTCGCGCGATCGCCACGCCCAATTCGTCCAAGCTCTGGCCCTCTTGGCCGCCTCTATCGAACGTTTTGCCGTGGAAATTCGCAACTTGCAGCGAACCGACGTTCTGGAAGTGGAGGAATATTTCTCTAAAGGTCAAAAGGGTTCCAGCGCCATGCCCCACAAGCGCAACCCGATTAAATCGGAACGTTTGACGGGGATGGCCAGAATAATCCGAGGTAATGCTGTTGCCGCCTTAGAAAATGTAGCCCTTTGGCACGAGAGAGACATCTCCCACAGTTCGGTGGAACGGGTGATTTTGCCGGATAGCTGCATCATCGCTCATTTTATGCTTTCGGATATTACGGACTTGGTAAAACATCTGTTGGTTTACCCGGAAAATATGAAGCGAAATCTCAATGTTTACGGCGGCGTTATTTTCAGCCAACGGGTGTTATTAGCATTAGTTGAAAAAGGAATGAGTCGAGAGGAAGCATATTCTTTAGTGCAGTCTTGCGCCCATGAAGCTTGGAATAAACCAGAGGGGAATTTTTACGATTTAATTAGTAAGGATTCTCGGGTGACACAGAAGTTATCGCCGGCGGAAATTGAGGATTGTTTTGACGCTCAAAAACATCTGAAGAATTTAGAGAAGGTTTATCAAAGATTAGACATTTAAAAAGTACCTAGTTGTTAGTTGTCCCAAGTAAGCGACAACTAACAACTAACCACTAACCACTAACAAAGAGGATTGCGATATGCTTCAAAGACTTTATGTACACAATTTCAGATGCTTAGAAAACTTTGAATTGACCCTCAAGGAGATGCCATCCGCTCTTTTAATCGGCAAAAATGGTGTCGGAAAATCAGCTATTCGCAGTGCCCTAGAAGTCCTTCAAGGCATCGGTCGAGGCATCAATAGAGTTAAAGAACTCGTCAGACCGAAGGATTTAGCTTGGGGAAGGTCTGAGGTTCCCATGCGCTTTGAAATAGAAGTATTTCTGAATAATAAATTGTACAAATATATTGTTGCTTTTGAGTTACCAGAAAACTTTAAAGAGCTTAGAATTTTTGAAGAGGAATTTCTAGTTGCTGGAGAGCAAATTTACTCTCGAAAAGAAGCTCAAGTAACTCTTAATAAGACAGGCAGGGATGGCTATTCTACAAGTTTTGGAAGTAATGAAGCTCAGTTTCTTGTAGATTGGCATCTGGTTGCTCTTCCACTAATTCAAGAGCGATCGCTAACGGACCCAATTCATATTTTTAAAACCTGGCTGGCACGCACGATTATTTTAGCTCCTATTCCTAGTTTAATGACTGGAGATTCATCAGATGAAACTTTTTTGGAACCAAAGCTAGATGGTTCTAATTTTGGAGACTGGTTATGGGGGTTGCTGGGTCTCTATCCCGCTGCCTATAATAAAATCTATCCCTATCTCCAAGAAGTGATGCCAGACATTAAGGATTTTTTGAATGAAGTTACTGGCAAAGACTTTAAAAATACCCTAGTTAGATTTGAAAAAAGTAGTGCAAATCTGAGCGTTTCTTTTAAAGACTTATCTGATGGTGAAAAATGTTTTTTTCTTGGGGCTGTTGTCTTAGCTGCGAATCAATCCTACGGACCGCTTTTTTGCTTTTGGGATGAGCCTGAAAACTATCTTTCTTTATCAGAGGTAGGGCATTTTGTGTTGTCGTTGCGGCGTTCTTTTAACAACAAAAATGGCGGACAATTGTTAACGACTTCTCATAATCCCGAAGCTATCCGCAAGTTTTCAGATGAAAATACTTTTGTGTTAGATAGGAAAAGCCATTTAGAACCTACGATTGTCAGACAGCTTAAGGATTTGTCTCTTCGTGGAGACTTGATAAATGCTTTAATTTGCGGTGACATCGAACTATGAGGATTAATAAATATCAACCACACCTTCTTGTATTGCCTGAAGATGATGCTAATAGGCAAATTGCCACCGGATTTCTGCTCGATATTAATCTGAATATTCGTGCTATTCAAGTTTTGCCGGCTTCTGACGGTTGGAAAAAAGCTGTAGGGGATTTTGGTAAAGTTCATGCCCCAGAAATGCGCAATCTTCCGCAGAGAAATTTTCTTTTGCTGATTGATTTCGATCGCGATGAAAAACGATTGAGTTATGTAGAAAATCAAATTCCAGAAGAGTTAAAAGATAGAGTATTTGTTCTGGGGGTTTTTTCCGAACCTGAGAATTTAAGAAGCGAGATTAAAAAGAGTTTTGAAAATATCGGGGAAGCACTGGCAAAAGATTGTGCGGAGGACAGTAATGAATTATGGGGACACGACCTTCTCAAACATAATAAAACGGAATTAGAACGGATGATTTTAGCGGTGAAACCTTTTTTGTTTAATTAGCTAAAATAAAAATATTGCTGTTGGGTTTCGGTTCGCTTAACCCAACCTACACTGAGAATTAAGAAACCCGGTTTTTCCAACAATACCTTCGCCAATTTTTCAATAAGACTTAAATTGTCATTGCGAGGCGGTTGGAAAACGAGTTAACCTCTTGGTTTTATCGTTAAATCAGCAGCAAGCTTTCTCAGCCCCACCATTAAGTTATGAGATTGCCACGGGGGGGCATAGCGATTAACCAATAGCTTAACTCTACCCAACCCCCCTCGCAATGACAGTTGCGACATTTTTCGTTTTGGCGAAGGTATTGTTAATTAGATAGTGGGGCCAGAAACCCGGTTGGCAAAAAACCGGGTTTCTTAATT
>CAZUCT010000164.1:0-16395 GCA_964619285.1 uncultured bacterium
AGCGATGTTCGTAGTAATCGCTTCAGCGATGTTCGTAGTAATCGCTTCAGCGATTCAACAGAAAAATCGCTAAAGCGATTACTACAAACTAAACCAAACTCGTCTGCGCTTTATACTCATCCGCAGACAAAACTCGCCATTCAGAATCACCTTTTAACTCCAAAACTTGATGGTGATATTTAAGCAAACTCAAACGGTGTCCGACACTAACAAAAGTTGTTTTCGTATCTTGTAATTGCTCGTAAAGTTCGGCCTCATTTTGCAAATCTAAAGCGCTAGTCGCCTCATCCAAAATTGCATAGCGAGGTTTAGTCAGCAGCAACCGCGCAAAAGCCAAACGCTGTTGTTCTCCCAAAGATAAAATATTTTGCCACTGTAATACAGTCTCAAAATCTCCCACTCTCTCTGGCAAATCTTCCAAATTAACCAACTTCAAAACGTGCCGCAATTCCTCCTCAGTAATATCCTCGCTACTGTTAGGATATAATAGCTGCTCTCGCAAGCTTCCCAAAATCATATAAGGGCGTTGGGGTAAAAACAATATTTCCTCTAATTCAGGTCGTATCAAACAACCGGTTCCAGATTGCCACAAACCGGCGATCGCCCGCAATAAAGAACTCTTACCCGCCCCACTTTTACCAACAATTAACAACCCTTCGCCGGCTTCAACTTTTACCGAAACATCCTTAACTAAAGTCTTTTGATAATTAGGAGTTTCCAAAGTAACCTGCCTTAGCGCCAAAGGCGAAGCTTCCACCAAATCAATTTTAGTTTCTCCTTCTGGCGGCACTTCTTTTGGTTCCTCCAAAACTTCCCTAAAAGTAGCCAAACGATTAATCCCCGCTGCAAAAGCAGTCAAATTATCAATTTGACTGACCACCAAAGAAAACGCACCTAAAACCTGACTGAAAGCAAAACCAGCTTGAGTAATATCTCCATATTGAATAGTTCCTTGAAAATAAAGAGGAGCTAAAATTGCCGAAGGCAAAATCACAACCGCATATCTGTAGCCGGTCGTAAAATAATCGACATTTCGCTGCCAGCCAATTAACAGATTAAAATTATGCAAAGCTTCGGCAAATCGCCGACGAATTTGAGATAGTTCCCGATTTTCTCCTCGATAAAAAGCAATAGATTCTGCATTGTCGCGAACGTGAACTAAACCATAACGAAAGTCAGCTTCTCGCCTTAATTGATTGAAGTTCAAAGGTATTAATTTCCGCCCAAAAAATATCGAAACTACAGTACCAGCCCCAGCATAAACAATCAGAAATATCGACAAAGGAACGGAAATCGACCAGAGAATCCCCGTAAAAGAAATTACGTCTATAATCGACCCGAGAATAACCAATAAAAAAGACAAACTCTGGCTAGTAAAGTATTTTATATCTTCAGATATCCGCTGGTCTGGGTTGTCTATTTCGCCTTCGGAGTTAATTTCATAATAAGCGCGATTTTGCAGGTAATTATCGAGAAATTTATTCGTCATCCAGTCTCGCCAAAACAAACCTAACTTTTGCCGCGTGTAAGTGTAAATAACCACGATGGGAGTACCTACTACAAATACTCCGGCATAGACAAACAAAAATCGCCAAAACGTGTCTGTATCTTTTGTCGCTAATGCGGTGGTAAAAAAGTTGCCTACATAGCTAACAATTACGTTAAGACCGCTGACTGATAAAGATAATAACAACAGCAAACCTAAAACCGTCCACTGTTGCCTGCGGGAAACGATTTTTTGACGGTAAGAGACAAAAGCAACCACTGGAATTACCAGCATTAAAGCAACTATAAATACCCATTTCGAGCCAATAATTCCTCTGACGGTATTGACTAAACCCGGGGCAATCTTGTTGAAAATATCGCCTAAAATCGCTTCGCTTCCCAAACTGACGATGCTAACCAATACAAACATCGCCGCGAATAGAAACATCATCAGCAGCGCCAACAACCCTAAAAAGGCTTTACCTCCCCCTTTTTCTAAAGGGTAAAAATACGGTTGAGCGATCGCTAAAAAGCGATTCCACAAATTCCGATCCAACTTGCTCATATTTTTTTTCTCCGTAAAATTGCATACTTCTGGTACGATACCATTAAACCGAGGCCAAAGTCGAGCGCAAAATAGCGGAACCCGGCGATACCCCAAAAGCACTATTTTTTTTGTGAAAATACCAGGGAGTTTTGTTAGTTTTTTTTACAGGAGTTATTAAAATAGGTCCCAGTTTCCCAAACCGCAGTTCTAATCTTTGAAATCGGAGTTAAGAATTAGCATTAGCCTTCAGGGCATAATCGCGAAACCGTTCCATATCCGCCTGAATCGTCGATTCGACAATATTACCTAAAAACAAATTGTCCATAATTTTACCCAAAATTCCTGGAATTTTGTAAGCCACCGTCAATTTAACAATGCTGCTGCCGTGGCGATCGTAAAATCGAACTGCCCCCCGGTTAGGCAAACCATCCACCGACTCCCACTGAATAATCTGGTGGGGCACCAACTTAACTATCCTCGACAGCCAAGTAAAATGGAATCCACCGCTAGCCAGTTTCCAACGGGATAAATCGGGGTTATCTTCGAGAATCTTCACCGATTCGATCCACTTCATCCAGCGCGGCATCTGTTCTAAATCCGACCACAGCCCCCAAACAAGTTCCATAGAAACCGCTACCTCTACCTGCACGCTATGTTCTAACCAATTTGTCATTTTTTTTAATTGTTAATTGAAATCGTTTGTAGTAAGCATTTAAGTGCTTTAAAAAGCTAGATTTATAGCACTAAAGTGCTTACTACGAACTCGATTAAGAAACTGCCGCCACTGCAGCAGAACCGGCAATGGCTTCTAAATTTTCCAAAATTGCCTTCGCCGCCTGACGCCCGGAAATAGTAGCCCCTTCCATGCTGTCGATGTAATCTTGTTGGGTATAACTACCCGCCAAGAAGAAATTAGATACGGGCGTCTTCTGGGGCGGGCGGTAAAGATCCATCCCCGGGGCTTCTCGATAAAGAGATTGAGCCAGCTTCACCACGCTATACCAAGTCATATTCAGTCCCCGGGACGACGGGAATAGCTCGCGAACCTGCTCTAAGACATGATGGGCGATCGCCTCGTTACTCTCCTTAATAAAAGGGTCTCCGGGAGTTAACACCAACTGCAACAGAGAACCCTCTCCCTGGCGAAAATAGTCCCCCGGGCTAGTCAGGGCTAAATCCGCAAAACAGGAAAAATCCGCATCTGGAGTATAGAGCAAATTATCCAGCCCCGCAGCCCGAGTTAACTGTTCCCGTTGTTGGCGATCGTGCATTTCCGTCACCCACCCATCAAAACGCAGTTGCACCGTCGCCACCGGTACCGCCTCCAACTTGTAAATATTGTCAAATTCCGGCCACTTGCGCCAACCTGCCGGCAATATTCGTTGAACCCCGGGCACGTCGCCAGCAAAGACATAAGCATCTGCAGTAATAGTTTCTTCCGTTTCTCCGCTAGCCACTAGCATACCCGTCACCCGAGTTTCTCCCTCAACTTCGGCAAATTTAATTTCCCGCACTCGCCGCCGGGTATAGATTTTCGCCCCTCGGGCTTCTAAATATTCCACTATAGGCTTATGCAAATACTCGTTGGGGGAACCTTCCAGCATTCGCAACACGGAAGCTTCCGTTCTGCTGGCAAAAAATTGAAAAATTGTCAACATGCATCGAGCAGAGATATTTTCCGCATCGATAAAGCCCAAAGCATAAGCGATGGGGTTCCACATCCGCTTGATGCTGCCCTCCGAACCTCCGTGGGCCTTAAACCACTCCGCAAAACTAACTTTGTCCAATTCCCGGATGTTTTTCATGGCCCCATCGAAATCCACCAAACCGCGAACTATGGGACTGATGCCCAGAGCGATCGCGTTCTGAAGTTTATCTTGCAAAGATAGCTGAGATGTGGTAAAGAAGGCTTTTAACCCGTTGAAGGGGGCCCCGGTGGGGAAGCGAAAATCTAATTCTCCAATTTTGCCGCCCTTATTAATAAAAATATGTCTGTGTTCTTTGAGGCGGAGGTTATCGATGGCCCCTACTTTTTTCATTAAGTCAAATAGTTGGTAATAGCAACCGAAAAAGACGTGCAAACCCATTTCGACATGGTTGCCGTCGGCATCTACCCAACTTCCCACCTTTCCTCCCACAAAGGGACGAGATTCAAAAATTTCGATTTCATGTCCGGCATCGGCCAGTTCTACTGCAGCGGCCATGCCTGCCAGTCCTGCTCCTGCGATCGCAACCCGCATTCTTAATTAATTCCTTTTTCAATTTCGTTACAAATTGTAACAAACTAATAAGAAACCCGGTTTTTTACCAACCGGGTTTCTGGCCCCACTATCTAAAAGGTCGAAACCCGGTTTTTTGCCAACCGGGTTTCTGGCCCCACTATCTAAAAGGTCGAAACCCGGTTTTTTGCCAACCGGGTTTCTGGCCCCACTATCTAAAAGGTCGAAACCCGGTTTTTTACCAACCGGGTTTCTGGGGGGCGAGTTATAAACTCACCAAATAGGATCGACGTAAAGATTAACAGTCATCTCCTTTTTCCCCGGTGGCACTGCCGAGATGCAAGCGCAAATAGTCTCGCCACCATCGACCTCCACCTCGCAGGCATGACAATGGCCCATCAAACAACCAGTAGGAATACTCACTCCGGCTCGATGGGCCACCTCTAATAAAGGCTCTCCGGCCTCCGCTTCAACGGTAATATTATCTGGTAAAAATTTAATTTTCATAATAGGAAATAAGAAACAGGACCAAACCCAAAAACTCTAAGAAGGCAACAGCTCAAAATACGGGCAGTGGCGCGGACGAATAATACTGAAATCCCTGCGATCCAATGTAAGAATATGGGTAATATTTTTTCTTTCAGCAATAGCCACAATAGCTGCATCTACAAAGTCGAGATGGCTATCCGCGTAGTCAACTAAGATTTCATTAATGCGAGCTAGCTCTGTTGACGATATTGGTTCGAGTTTTATATTGCTGTTAAATAGTTCTGTTAAAAAAGCACGCATAACTCCATGCCCCAAGCGCGAAGCAATGAGATAGCAGATTTCAGGTAAAACCACCGTGACAAGAATTAATGGTTCGTCAATAGTTTGAATAACATTTAAAACTCGCCGATGATTGCGATCGCTTTTATCGGTAAGAGCGAACAAAAAACTGGTATCCAATAAAGCTGTCATTGCCTCTAGCCCCCTTGTTTATTCCAACCATAAATCGGGTCAATTTCCACAGCTAAAATTTCTTCATCTCTTTCAGAAATATCCCCCTCGCCGCTCGCCCCCAAACCAGCGATCGCCTCCAAAAAACCCGAACCCGAGGATAATTTTTCTTCCGTTGGTTCTGGCGATTCGGCAGTTTTGTACTGCAAATACTCGATAAAATGCGACAGTTCCACCAGAGCATCTGGTGGTAATTTGTCTATAGCTTCGACAACTTTTTGGCGGTCTATTAGTGCGTCCATTATCTTATTAGCTCCAGAATAATTGGTAGATTTTAAATTAGTTTTTCAAGGTGCGCTGCGCGCACTACTAGCTAATTGTTAATTGCTAATTGTTAAAGGTCGAAACCCGGTTTTTTACCAACCGGGTTTCTGGCCCCACTATCTAAATTGTCTATTGTTAATTGTCTATTGTTAATTGTCTATTGTTAATTGTCTATTGTTAATTGTTAATTGCTCATTAACCGTTCTAAATCTAAATGTTCTGCCACGCAATCCGTCACGGAATTTAAAATCGCCTCTCGCTGTTCTCGATAATCAGAAATACCCGTCGGCAACACATCCAAACCGCGTTTTTTTCTCAAAAAATTCAACCAAGAACGCCGCCAAGGACCGTTATCAAAAAGACCGTGTAAATAATTACCTAAAACCGATTTACTCGTATTAACAATACCCAAGCCAGAGTCATCAAACAAAGGCATAATATCCTCATTATTCTCTAACAATTGAGTTCTCCCGTGATGAATTTCATAACCATGCACCGGCAAACCCGGCAAAGGATAATTAGCCGTTACCTGTCGCTGGCGAGTAATCTTTTTAGGACTGAGAAAAGTTTTAACTGGTAACAATCCCAATCCTTCATATTTTCCCGGCTGACCTTCGATGCCATCTATATCAACTAAAAGTTGACCCAACATTTGAAACCCGCCACAAATTCCCATTACCGTTCCCCCGGCTTCTAAATAATTGTTTATTTGCTCGTCCAGACCGCTTTTTTTTATTTCTAACATATCGCTAATAGTAGTTTTAGAACCTGGAATTATTACCGCATCTGGATAGCCTATATCTTCTCCTATTTGAAGGTATTTAACAGTAACAGTTTGTTCGGCATCTAAGGGGTCAAAATCGGTAAAATTAGAAATCCTTGGCAGTCGAATTACAGTAATATTTAAGTCAGTTTTTTCCTGACGGTAACGACGCTCTAATAAACTAACAGAATCTTCCGCAGGAAAAACTTCATCCATCCAAGGAATTACTCCTAATACGGGAATGCCCGTTCTTTCTTCCAACCATTTAATCCCCGGTTCTAAAAGAGATTTCTGCCCTCGAAATTTATTAATAACTACTCCTTTAATTAAAGCTCTTTCATCGGGTTCTAAAAGTTCCAAAGTACCGACTACATGAGCAAAAGCACCGCCGCGATCGATATCTACTACTAGCAAAGTATCGGCGTTTAAATGTTGGGCTACCCGCATATTAGTTAAATCGCGATGTTTCAGGTTAATCTCCGCCGGACTTCCCGCCCCCTCGCAGACAATTACATCAAATTCAGCCCCTAAAATTGCCAAACATTCTTTAATAGTTTGCCAACCGATATCAAAAAACTTTTCATAATATTCTGCCGCTTTTACTACTCCCGCAGGTCGCCCTTTAAGAATAACTTGGGAGGTCATATCTCCTTGGGGCTTTAATAAAATTGGGTTCATTTCTATGGAGGGAGAAATTCCCGCCGCCCAAGCTTGCACTGCTTGGGCGTAACCTATTTCTCCACCATTAGAAGTGACATAAGAATTTAAAGCCATATTTTGACCTTTAAAAGGAGCGACCCGCATACCTTTTCGCGCCAAAATACGGCAAATTGCACTGGTAATTAACGATTTTCCTGCATGGGAAGTGGTTCCCACAACCATTATTGCTTTCATAATTAATTTGGGGAATTGGGGAATTGGGGAATTGGGGAATTGGGGAATTGGGGAATTGGGGAATTAGTTTTAATCGCTGAAGCGATTACTACGAACATATTAAAAAGGTAGGCGGAACCAACGGTTGATGAAATGAGAAAAGCGATCGCCTAAACTAGCTTTTGGCCAGCCTCCTTTTGCTTGCCACTTTTCTATTAATTGATGCCCCAAAGGAGTGAGGCGAAAGCTATCAGTAATTCCTTGTCCGTCCACTTCTCGCCGCAAGAGGCCCACTTGAATTAACCAGAGGAGATAATTTTCGGCGGCCAATTCAGAAAGGGGCGATCGCGTGTAGCCATTTTGGACGCCTTGTTGAGAGGCGATCGCCCCCAGTTCGACGCTTTTGTTGGCCATATTCGCCAGTAGCTCTAGCTTAAAAGGGGAGCAACCCAGGGCTCGCTCTGCCCGTTTTACCGTAACTTGGGGATATTGAATGGATTGAACCTGTTGGGACGCGCTCATCTGTAATTTAGATTATTAAATTTAGACTTTAGATAGATTGGTAAGAAGCCCAATAAATTTAAAATAACTTAAGAAACAAAAGTAAAACTCGTCAAAAAAGAGGAAACAGAAACAATGGTCTTACCTGTAGGCACAAAAGCCCCCAAATTCACAACCAAAAACACTAGCGGCGAAACAGTTTCTTTATCGGACTTTGCGGGTAAAACCGTAGTGATGTATTTCTACCCCAAAGACGACACCCCCGGTTGCACCAAAGAGGCCCAAAGCTTCCGAGACAACTACGCGGAATATCAAGGCAAAGAAATAGTAGTATTGGGAGTCAGTCGGGACGACGAAGCATCCCACAAAGCCTTTACCGAAAAATATGGCCTGCCCTTCCAACTTCTAGCAGACGTGGATGCTTCGATTACCAAAGCTTACGATGTGGATGGTGGCGGTTATTCCAAGCGCGTCACCTACATCATTAACGGCGAAGGTGCCATCACTTATGTGGATGAAAAGGTTAAAACCGACAGCCACGCCAAAGACATTCTGGCCGCAATAGGCTAAACTCAGAAACCCGGTTTTTTGCAAAAACCTCAGAAACCCGGTTTTTTGCAAAAACCGGGTTTCTTGGTTTTTTTTGGACAATGCCTTCTTTTATTCAAGGCTAACTCGCCCGCCAGAAACCGGGTTTAAAAAAAAAGTGCGCAATTGCGCACAAAAAAAGGTCGAAACCCGGTTTTTTACCAACCGGGTTTCTGGCCCCACTATCTAAAAATTAGACATCCCCCATCAGGGCCTCAGAAAAAAGTGCGCAATTGCGCACAAAATTTAGACATCCCCCATCAGGGCCTCAGAAAAAAGTGCGCAATTGCGCACAAAATTTAGACAGTTAACCCATTCCCTATTCCCCATTCCCCATTCCCCATTCCCCATTCCCAAACTATGACAACCAAACTCGTTACCTATTTCGGCCCCAGAGAATTTTTGCTACTGCAACCGACAACTATCTCGGGCAGCTACGACCCCGAACAAGTTAAAACCGTTTCTTTAGTGGCCGAAGGTAAATATCCCTTGGGCGTTACCCACAATCTCCAGAAGGGACTTTGGCACGTTATTCTCAATGGCGGTTTTAATACCGCAGGCAATTCTCGCTGGTTCCTGCTCTCGGCTGTAGATGCCAGCGGTAGAATCTTGGAACGAGAAATAATTAATTTTCAAGTTAGCACTGCACCAGGTCCCACTCAGCCTTCGCTAATTTTAACTGCCCTCGCAGATACTTTGTTTCAAGAAAAGGCGATCGCTCCCGATAGTTTGACTCCCGAAGAAAAGGTCTTAGTGCCCCGGGGACGGACTTATAGGGTTAACAATTACGCTATTGTAGATGATTTCCTCCAAGTGGAGCTAGGGGATTTAATTGCACCTATCGGCAAGTTTGGCTATTTTCATACCAAACAAGTACAACTTACCAAAGGGGCAAAAATTCTCTACTTTAATTCTGCGGACTTACCGCCAACGCCCCCCGGTACTCAACTTTTGTGGGTGAAAGAAAAAACTAATATTACCCTCCAACCACAAGATAATCTCTTGCTGCGCCCAGACGAACAAGCAGAATTAGGTGCTGGGGAAACTTACCAAATTCGCGGTTATGCATCAATAAGCGATCGCTCCCGAGTTTCTCTCAGCCAGCCTATTATAGGATTTGGCGATAGCGGTTATGTCCCTTCGGCGCAAGTGGAGATTGTCGATCGCGGACAGATGGTGAAATTCAATCTACCAACCACCGCTCTCCGCATCCTCAATAACACCGTTTTGAAAAAGATGCCCATAGATGAATCTTTCCTCAAAGCCGAAGAACAGGTAATTTTGCCGGCGGGCAAGATCTATGGAGTATCTAGCTACGCTTACGAAGACCGTCACCTAAAAGTTACTCTCACGGAAAATTTGCCTTATTTTGGCAACCGGGGTTATCTATATCCCGATTTCGTGCAACTGCTGACCAACAGTCAATCTTTAACTACTGTTAGCGAGCTAATTTATGAAGGACCGGAAGAGATTCTGGTAAGGCAACCCGTAGTTCTTCGCGGCAGGTTTAATCCCGCTAGCGGCAGCAACGTTACTTTGATTGCCGAGGATAAGTATCCTTTGATTCTGGAGGTCGATCGCGCTGCCGGTACTTGGGAGGCAAATTTAACTAATGGCTTTTATCTGACCGGACCTCGCTGGTTGCGTTTGAAAGTTACCGATAGTAAAGGCAATACTGTCGAGAGCAAAGTAGTTAATATCAACGTCACCACCGACGACTTGATGCCCGGGGAAGATTTGACCCTGGAAGTTGTTCGGGAAACCTTGTTTAAAGTATCGCCCACGGATAGCAGCACTCTTAACGCACAACAAAAGTTTATGGTGGCTGCGGGCACGACTGTTAAGACGCGCAAGTATGGTTTGGTGGGGGCACACCTTAAGGTATTGTTAGATGAGGCGATCGCTCCTTTTGGCAATTTTGGCTATTTTTATCAACCCCATGTAGAACTCAGCAAGGGCTCTAAACCTTTAATTTTCGATTTCGCCGACGTTCCCGATACTAACATCAGCGCTAAGATGTTGGTGGTTCAGAAAACTTTCTTGAAAGCCAGGCCGGACGATTCATCGACGCTTTCAGATAGTCAAAAAGTGGAACTGCTATTGGGAGAAAATTATAACATTACCGGTTATGCTTCCATTAAAGGTCACTTTCGGGTGACTCTCGCCGAGTCTATTCCCGGTTTGGGTAACGTCGGCTATGTTTACTGGCTTCACGTTAAAATTAAGAAGTTTGATAAAGAGATTCTCTACAATCCCAATGCGATAACAGCTACTATTCGCGAAAGTACCTTTTTGACAAAAGAGCCAGTTAACGATTGGGAGTTGAGCGATTCTCAAAAGGTCCGCTTGCCCGTCGGTCGGGTTTATGGAGTTAGCAGTTACGCTATCGAAGGCGATCGCGTTAAGGTCTCCATGACCGAAGAGTTCCCCGGTTTTGGCAATACGGGTTATTTGCGGGCAGGAGATGTTCTGTTCCTGCGGGGGGGTAAGGTTTTCGATCCCATTCCCGATGTGGTGGAGTTAAGCGTTCCCTATTTTTCTCAATTAGACAATCCCCGCTTTTATTGGTCGACCTGCAACGTGACTACGATCGCGATGGTTATGTATTATTATGGGGAGCGATCGCGTTGGGGCGGTCAGTTGGAGGACGAGCTGTTGGAGTGGTGTTTCCGCAATTACGGTCAGGGTTCCCAAACAGACCACAGCGTTTTGTCTGCTTTAATTCGCGCTTACGGTTATCAAACCAGTTTTAGTACCACCCGCCGCTGGTCTGAGATAGACGCGGAGTTACTCAACCGCCGTCCGGTAGTTTTGCCAGGGGATATGACCGCTAGCGGTCATATTGTCACGGTTATCGGATATACGCCAGATGGTTATCTCGTTCACGACCCGTGGGGAGATGCTTTGACCGGTTATGCCGATACTAACGGCCGTCGCTTGTTTTATCCTTTTTCTTATCTCAATCGCGTTTCCGGTCCCGATGGTAACGTTTGGGCCCATTTTATTCGTAAGTAGAACAGGCATCTTGCCTGTTCGCCAAGAAACCCGGTTTTTCCAAAAAACCGGGTTTCCGAGCTGTCCTTTAATTAGCCTGTCTTCAATCAACAATTAGCAATTAGCCTGTCTTCAAGCTCGCAATTAGCGTTAAATTATTGGTTTTCTTCAAAAATGACTTCAACCACAAATAAACAAATAAATTGGGAAGCTATTGCCTCAGAATTAGCCGATATAGAAATCATTAAAGATGCCGAACGACTAACTAAATTATCCCTCGATTACTATCATTTTAGCCCGGTTTTACAACCATTATTAGAAAAAAAACGAGGTAATTTAGTAGTGCGCCCTACCACGGAAGCAGAAGTTTTAAAAATTGCTAAAACTTGCGTCAAACACAAAACACCCTTAACAGTTCGCGGGGCGGGAACCGGCAACTACGGACAATGCATTCCTCTAAACGGCGGCGTAATTCTCGATACTACTAAAATGAATAAAATTCCCTGGATAAAACCTGGTTTGGCCTGGGTCGAACCGGGAGTAAAAATGGCGGCTTTCGACAAAGAAGCGCGAGCAATTGGTTGGGAGTTAAGGATGTTTCCTTCTACTTATAAAACCGCAACTATTGGCGGATTTATTGGTGGGGGTAGCGTGGGAATAGGTTCGATTATTTACGGACAATTGCGCGATCGCGGCAATCTCCACGCCGTCCGAGTCGTAACAATGGAAGACGAACCCCAAGTAATAGAATTACGGGGCGACGACGTGCAAAAAGTCAATCACGCCTACGGCACTAACGGCATTATTACCCAATTAGAAATACCTCTGGGTCCGGTCTATCCCTGGTCGGATTTAATCGTCAATTTTAATGACTTTATGACCGCCGCTAAATTCGGTCAAGAATTGGCAAATGCCGATGGTATTATCAAAAAATCAATCTGTATTTGCGCCTGGCCCATACCTCAATATTTTGCCGCCCTTAGAAGTTACATTCCAGAAGGAAAACACACCGCTTTATTAACCGTTGCCGAAACTTCTCTGGAACCTTTTAAAGAATTAGTGAAACAATATGGCGGGGAAATTAGCTATCAAAAAAGCGCTGAAGATGTTAATAAAGGAGTAGCGCTTTACGAGTTTACTTGGAACCATACAACATTACACGCCCGCAGCGCCGACCCCTCTTTAACCTATTTACAAACCTTGCTCCCCAACGACCCAAAACTGGAATTGTTGGAACATTTATATCGTCATTTTGACGAGGAAATGATGATGCATTTAGAGTTTGTAAAAAGTCACGGTAAAGCAGTTCCCGCAGCTTTGCAAATAGTCCGCTATCGCAGCGAAGAACGGATAAATGAAATTATTCGCTACCACGAAGAACGGGGGGCGATTATTTTTAATCCTCATACTTATATCTTAGAAGATGGAGGTATGAAAACTGTCGATATCGAACAAGTGGAATTTAAGAAAAAGGTGGATCCTTATGGGTTATTAAATCCTGGCAAAATGAGAGGATATTTCGAGCAATAACAATTGACAATTAGCAATTAACGATTAATAATCTCATGCACAATTTCATCCCACCAGAAAGGTTTTTTCCCTATCTCACCTGGACGGAAATCCAGGAAATGCCAAACAAAGAAAACGTCGTCATCGTTCAACCTATAGGGGCGATCGAACAACACGGTCCCCATTTGCCTTTAATCGTGGATGCAGCGATCGCCACCGCAGTCACCGGCGATGCCCTGGCAAAACTCGACCGCCGCATACCCGCTTATGCTTTGCCAACCCTTTATTATGGTAAATCTAACGAACATTGGCACTTCCCAGGTACTGTTACTCTAACCGCACAAACTTTAATATCAGTGTTGACGGAAATGGCCGAGAGTATCTATATGGCGGGTTTTCGCAAGTTGGTATTGTTGAACGGTCACGGAGGACAACCGCAAATTCTGGAAATTGTGGCGCGAGACCTTCACCAAAAATATCAGGATTTGTTGATGTTCCCGTTTTTTGTCTGGCGGGTACCTAATGTTGCCCCCGAGTTGCTGACTCCCCAGGAGTTAGAATTGGGCATTCATGCCGGCGATGCCGAAACTAGCGTGATGCTATCTATTCTACCGGAGACCGTGAGGATGGAAAAGGCCGTTAAAGAATATCCCCGGGGTTTGCCAGAAAATAGTATGTTGAGTATGGAGGGTAAGTTACCTTTTGCGTGGTTGACAAAAGAGTTGACTCGCAGCGGGGTGTTGGGGGATGCTACGGTGGCGACTCAGGAAAAGGGCGATCGCATTCGCGAATCTTTGACTGAGAGTTGGGTTGACGTCATTCGCGATGTATATGAGTTCCAGCAACCGGGGTTTACTTAGGGCTTGCTGTCGGGAACCCACAACTTAACGCTAATTGCTAATTGCTAATTGCTAATTGCTAATTGCTAATTTAAAAATCGGTTGGGAAAAACTGGGTTTCTTTGCCAAATCTTCAGTGATGCTCGAACTGGCCCAATCTTAAAACTAGCTTGGCCCATACTAGACACTACCCAAAAAGGCCACGGTTAATCCGGTTTTTTTTGTCGATCGAGTAGCTGTAATCATTACGAGTATGATATATTGGCAACAAATCGTAAAATCAGATACCGTAACACAATAGTGGAGGAAAAGAAGATTATGCCAGAAGAAACCCTCAGAGTTGGTTTACCCGCTCCCGATTTCACGGCAACAGCCGTAGTAGATCAAGAATTCGAGACCGTCAAACTGTCCAATTATCGCGGCAAATATGTGGTGGTATTCTTTTACCCCTTAGATTTTACCTTTGTTTGCCCCACAGAAATTACGGCCTTTAGCGATCGCTATAAAGAATTCGAGTCCCTCAACACCGAAATTTTAGGGGTTTCAGTCGATAGCGAATTCTCCCACTTAGCCTGGATTCAAACAGATCGCAAATCTGGGGGTGTAGGGGATCTGAACTATCCTCTAGTCTCCGATATCAAAAAAGACATCAGCGCGGCCTACAACGTTCTAGATCCAGAGGCAGGCATCGCTCTGCGAGGTCTATTTATAATAGACAAAGAAGGAGTCATCCAACACGCAACTATTAACAACCTGGCCTTTGGCCGCAACGTGGATGAAACCTTGCGCACCCTGCAAGCTATCCAGTACGTCCAGGCCCACCCCGATGAAGTGTGCCCTGCCGGTTGGAAGCCAGGGGACAAAACCATGAATCCCGATCCGGTTAAGTCCAAAGAATTCTTTGCCGCTGTTTAATAAAAACGGGCCCGAGCTTCTAAATCTCCATAAAAGTTCAACTCCAACACTATGCACTCAAGCAGATAAGTCATAGTGTTGGAGTTGCAATTTAAAACAAGTTAAAATCTCTAAACAAAGCGAAAAAAATGCTGACATCCACAGACTTTAGCGGTTTATTTAATCGGCGCTTTTTCGATAATTTTTTACCAATTCCAGCTACAAACACTTTTCGTCTAAATCGAAAAATTCCCAACTTTCAATTACCAGATATTACTAATAACAAAGTTGTCAAATTATCAGATTACCGAGGAGTAAGTCCGGTAATCTTGTGTTTTACTCGCATTTTTACTGAAAAACAATATTGCCCGTTCTGTTTTCCTCATATTATTGCTTTAAATAAGAACTACGAAAAATTTCAAAAAAGAGGAATAGAACTATTGCTGCTGACGAGTACCGACCAACGGCAAAGCCAAATAGTAGTTAAAGATTTACGTTTAAAAATGCCATTGTTGAGCGATCCTAGCTGTCATGTATTTAGAGGTTATGCAGTAGGTCAAGCTTTGGGGGCACCTTTACCCGCTCAGTTTGTGGTAGATCTAGAGGGAAAGCTCAAGTACAAACATTTGTTTTCCTTTATAGATCCTAATGCCAGCGTAGAAACTTTATTAGGTGCATCTCAATTTTGAAGAAAACCAATAAGAAACACGATTTTTGCTAATTGCTAATTGCTAATTGCTAATTGTTAATCCTAACCATTAGCGATTAATGCCTTAAGTTATCGAGCCAAGTACCGTGGTTTAATTTTGTTAGGAATTAGTGCAAGAGACTTAAGAAAAAAAACTGGGAAATCCCAGGAATAAAAAAGGCTTTTGTTCTATGAGTTGGGTCGAGTTATCGGATTTACAGTTCTACATGATTGTAGATAACTCATCAACTACTTGAATCCGGCCTTTTCGTAGAGAACGCAACAATCTATCGATGGCCCTACGTTCTTCCTCTGGGAGAGACTCTTCGAGAAGAGCGGCCATCAATCCATAGCGATCGGCCTTGGTAAGACAACAAGAGTCGGCCACCGAAGCCATTATTTCAGAGATTGCACCCGGAAGGAGAGTAACTGGAGACATAGAACTTTTTCCTCAAACTCGACATTTTTATCGTCTCTGTTTTTTTAGCTCCAGTAAGCGATCGATTCCAAGCTTTAACTGCGATCTTACGGAAGCAAAATTGTGAGGTTAGAGTCCTAGTTGAGTGACAGGTGTCACCGGAATTAAGGTCAGATGCGACTTTTAGATAGCTTCCTGGCAGCGAGCCTGTTATGATAAAGGGAGCTTAAACTACCTGTTGTAGGGGTTGGAGGTAATTATGGAAGCTAATAAAAGTTGGCGAAGCTATTTTCTGACAATAGCTGCGGCAATTTTGCTGATAGGTTTTTCGCTGATGCAATCTGACTATGCTTCGGCCCAGGAGAGAACTGTCAACTATACCCTCACCGATTTGCAATATCGCGATTTTGCCAATGCCAATTTAGAAGGTACATCATTGGCAGGGGCCGAAATGCGGGGGGCCGACTTTCAAGGGGCCAATCTTAGAGGAACTATTATCACTAAAGGTTCTTTTTTTGATGCCGATTTATCTGGGGCCGATTTGACATCTGCTTTTGCCGATCGCGTTACCTTCGATAAGGCCAATTTAACTGATGCCATTTTCACCAATGCGATTTTAACTAGCAGCACTTTTTATGAGGCCGAAATTGCAGGGGCCGATTTTTCTAATGCACTGGTCGATCGCTATCAGGTCAAGTTAATGTGCGAAGTGGCCACCGGCGTTAATTCTGTGACGGGAATTTCTTCCCGCTACAGTTTAGGTTGACACTCTGCGGGTTAAAACCACGCAGATTCTCCAGGTCGCGCCTGAAAG
>CAZUCT010000165.1:0-16264 GCA_964619285.1 uncultured bacterium
TAGAACGCGGCTATTGCCTGTTCGGTATGTAATTAATTTTGCACAGGTACTTAAAATGGACTTAGGGGAGCAACATCGAAGCTGGATTATAAATTAGAATAGTGCCACGCTCGGCTTTCTCTGGGGGTACATCTCAAGAAACTATTTTGCATCAATTTTCCCTAGTCATACTAAAACTAATACTAAAACTAATACTCAATTAAAGGTATTTTTAGCTCCTGACAAATACGGAAGATTTTTGTTAATTGAAGACAGGCTAATGGCTAATAGCTAATTGTTAACTGCCATTCCCAATTCCTCATTACTTTTCTCTAAACGATTAGGGTGCTAGCTCGACAACTGCCACAGCCAAACAACTGCCTTAAAAGTAAGGATTTTCAAACAGTTAGCAATTAGCAAAAAGCGATAAATTACTGGTTTTATTAACAATGGATATGCACCGGTTAGTTTTCAATTAATTTGGCAGGGCAGACTTAATTATTAATTATTAATTAATTATAGCAATCCTCAATGGGTTGCGAACAATTAAAAAGCAGAAAAAAGTCATTTACTCTGTTGTTGGCTCTACTTTTCCCTCTTCCCTGCTGCCTACTATTGCCTTTTGCCTTTTGCCTAAAAGCGGCAAACTTTTGGACACGACTCAAATAGGATTGCTATAGTGCATGACTTCTCGAAATAAAAAATCCAAGCCAACGCTTCTGGTCGTCGATGACGAGCCAGACAACCTCGACCTGCTTTATCGTACCTTTTATCGGGATTATCAAGTCCTGCGGGCAGACAGCGGACCGGAAGCTTTAGACATTTTAGCTAAAGTTGGGGAAGTAGCCGTGATTATCTCGGATCAGAGGATGCCCCAGATGAGCGGAACGGAATTCTTGGGTCTGACGGCCACCCAATACCCAGACACGATTCGGATTATTTTAACGGGCTACACCGATGTAGAAGATCTGGTAGAAGCGATTAACTCGGGTAAAGTTTTTAAATACGTTACGAAACCTTGGAAAGCGGACGAACTAAAAGCCTTGGTCAAGCAGGCCCTCGATACCCATAACGTCCTCAAAGCCCGTACCAACGACCTGCGGCGGGCCCTCCAGCAAGAGTCTCTCCTTTATGCAGTGACCAATACGATCCGCTCGGCCCCAAACTATCGGCAAATGCTCCAAAGAATTGTGGAAACGGTGGGGCAAATGTTTGAAGCGAGCGTGGCTGTTTGTCGCCCTTTCCAAGATAACCAGGTTCAAGAGGAATGGTTCGCTTACCAAAGGCAAGAGTCTAAAGGTAGCGATGGGGAAGAGGAGAGGTCTCCTTTGATAAGCGAGGAACTTATCGGTCAGATTGTCTGGGAAACTACGGATGTGGAGGTGATTCCAGATGTGGAAACTGAGGAACGCTTCCAGGAAGATACCCCAGAAATTCAAAAACGCAAAGAAGCTCTCTTGGCTGCGGGGATCCGCTCTAGTTTGGTGGTTCCCCTGTTTTATCGGCTGGACTTGACGGCGGTTTTGGCGCTGCATCAGCGCGATCGACTTCGCTACTGGGAAGGTCAGGAAGTCCAACTGTTGATTACGTTTGCGGACCAAGCGGCTTTGGCTCTGTCTCAGGCGATCGCCTACGAACAAGCTCAATCTCTCGCACAACGGGAGGCCCTGGTTAATTCGATTACTGGTGCGATCCGCTCCAGCTTGGACCCCAAAAACATTTTCGCTGCAATTACAGAAAAGTTAGGGGAGGCTTTGGGAGTGGATGGCTGCGCTCTTTCTTTGTGGACGGAAGAAGATGAGTACGTTCAATGCGTCGGTCTCTACGATGCTTCGGAACGTTCTTCGGTTGTGAGCAATCAATGGTCGGAAAAAACTCCCACGGAGAGGGAAGCGGAAATCGCTAGCCGACAGCCCAAAAGGCTGCCTTCTTCGGATTTTGTTGGGGGGCGAATGCCGCAATCGGTAGCGCCCATTCGCGGGAATCCGGTGTTATTGCAACTGCTCGAAAGCAAACAACCGGTGGCGGTTAGCGATTTGAGCGAGCGTCCGGAGTTAAACGTTACCGAATTGCCTTTGCGTTCTAGCGCCAGGGCTTTGCTGGTGGTGCCTTTAATTTACGATGGCAAGATTATCGGTAGTATTTCTCTGCGCCACAATAAGGGGAAACATCGCTGGTTGGCTTCTGAAATTGACTTAGCTCAAGCGGTGGCTTCTCAGGCGGCGATCGCGGTTCAACAATCCCGCCTCTATCAAACTACTCGCCAACAAGCGGAACGACTTTTAGAAGCCGATCGCCTTAAAACCGAATTTTTCCAAAACATCTCCCACGAGTTTAGAACTCCTTTAACTTTAACGATCGGACCTTTAGAAGCGGCTGTTAATAACAATGGAGATTTGCCGAAGGAACAGGCGGCGATCGCTCTGAGAAATTGCCGCCGTCTCTTGCGTTTGGTCAACCAACTTCTAGATTTACAGCGACTCGATGCGGGACGAATGCAGCCGAGTTTTCGACCTTGCGATTTTGTGGCTTTCTGCCAAAATATTATCGAGTCTTTTACTCCTTATTGCGATAAAAAAGGGATTTCTTTAATCTCTCAATTGAGCGATCGCTGTCCTCCGGTTTATCTGGATGTAGAAAGGTTCGATAAAGTTCTCTACAACCTTCTTTCTAATGCCATGAAATTCACCCCGAGTGGGGGCAGTATTACTATTTCTTTAGAAGAAGTGGGGCATCTTTGTTTGCTACAAGTAAAAGATACCGGCATCGGTATTAAGCGCGAACAAATTCCTTATTTATTTGAAAGATTCCGCCAAGCAGAAGGGTCTGCCAATCGTTCTTATGAAGGGACGGGTTTGGGTTTGGCTTTAGTTAAAGAATTAGTCGAACTGCATCGGGGTCAAGTTAGGGTAGATTCTACCTACGGCGAAGGTACTACTTTTACAATTTGGCTGGAAACGGGAACCAATCATTTACCTCCAGACCAAGTGTTAGAAATACCTGCCGAGTTAGATTCTTCTCGGGTTGCGGTGGAACTGTCCGACGTCGAAGCTGAGTTAGAAGACACGGAGGATTTATTTGTTAAAAATGCTTCGGAAAATGTCGAGCCAACCATTGGCAACGGGCTGGCTACGATTTTAGTAGTTGATGATAATCCAGATTTGAGAAATTACGTTGCTAGAGTTTTGAAACAAGCGAATTTTGATGTAGTATTTGCCAAGGATGGAGCCGATGGCTTTGAAGTAGCTAAAAAATACGACCCGGACGTAATTATTACCGATTTAATGATGCCAAAAGTTTCGGGTTTGGACTTGATTAAAATGATAAGAGAAACGGAAGGATTGAAAGGAACGCCGATAATTTTGCTGACGGCAAAAGCCGATGAAGATACGAGAATAGAAGGGGTAGAAAAAGGAGCGGATGCTTATTTATCGAAGCCGTTTAACGATAGAGAGTTATTAGCAGAAGTTAAGAATTTGTGGGCGTTAAAAGAGAACGAAAGACGGATACAGGAGTTGAATAAATATTTAACGGAGTCGGTATTGCGTCGTTTTTTACCCCCAGAAATGGTCCGGCGGGCGGCGGCGGGGGATTTAGCTTTAGATTTGAGCCCGGAACCGCGTTTGGTAACGGTTTTGTTTAGCGATATAGTAGGTTTTACGCAGATGTCTAATAGTTTGCGAGCCCGTCGCATTGCCGAGTTATTAAACGAGTATTTGGGGGCTATGACTAAGGCTATATTTGGTAATGGGGGTACGGTGGATAAGTTTGTTGGGGATGCGGTGATGGCTCTTTTTGGTTCTCCCGAAGAACTCCCTCCCCAAGAACAGGTGCGTCGGGCGATCGCTTCGGCCCGGGCCATGTTGAAGGCTTTGGACGGACTCAACGATCGCTGGCGGCAGATGGGGTTGGTGGGGGAGAATGGCGTCCCGCCAGTGCGGTTTCGTTGCGGCATTCACCAGGGTTATGCGGTGGTGGGGATGTTTGGGGGGGAGGAGCGATCGGATTTTACGGCCATCGGCCCATCGGTGAATATTGCGGCCCGCCTCCAGGAGGCGGCCCAACCGAATACGATTTTAGTTTCGGCCATAGTGGCCGATTATCTTAAGGAGGCGGAGATTGAGAGGTTTGGCTCTTTGAAGTTGAAGGGGATAGATGAGAATGTTTTGAGTTTTACGGTGAGTCGAGAGCCCGTGGAGGGGTAGTTTTTTAGATTTTGGAGTTTAGATTTTAGAGAAAAAAATAATTTTGCGGATTTAGTTGCCATTTTAGTTGCCATTTTTAAAAAGGCTGCTATAATAAAAAACGTTGAGAAAAAAACGCGGGTATAGTTTAGTGGTAAAACCTTAGCCTTCCAAGCTAATGATGGGGGTTCGATTCCCCCTACCCGCTTTGAGAATATTGCTAGTAGTCCAGAAACCTGGTTTTTTAGAAAAACCGGGTTTCTTAATTTGTAACCTTCCTAATTCGTATTGACAAGGGTTTTAAGAGTTTTTTTCAGAGATATAATAATTAAGATGAGTGACAAACCACCCAGAAGCTTTTTGGGTAAATAAAGGCCAATGGAAAATGCCTTTGCGGTTGGCCACTTAAGGGGATGGGACAATCCTTGCTTAGAGGAGGGGCGATCGACTGACCAACAACTTCAAATCGGCGAGTTGTTACTTCCAAAAAATAGGCAAAATAATTGTTATTACGCTCTTATGTCTGTTAATAAACCGGCTTGGCTTCAACAAGAAATATTTCTCCAACTTCTAGAACAAAATCCATTTCCCGAATGTATTGATTGTCAAACTAGAAATGATTTGACTATTGACCACAGAAAAGCTCGGTCAAAAGGAGGGTCAAACGAACTATCTAATTTAGCATTTCGCTGTTTTTCATGTAATAGAAAAAAATACACGCAAGACGACCATTATTGGGCTAAAAGCAATTTTTATTGGGATGGAAAACACGATGCCAGTAAGTTTAATACTGCCCAGTTAGAAGAGGTTTATTTAAAACTATTAGATAAAGAATACGACAATCCTTACGGAAACCTATTTACTAGACCCTGGAGTTCGATATCGGGAGTTATTTATTTACTGGCATGGATAGTTGGGGCGGGAAAAACAATGGCGGTTCCAGCGTTAGCTTTTGCTCTTAACCGTCTAATTTTGCGAGATTTAGGTAGAGGGTATCAAAGAGTAGATAGAGTATTAGTTTTAACAAAAGAGCAAGGCATTCGCGACCAAGTTGCCAGGGAGTACGAGGAAAAAATTACAGAATTCGGCGTCTGCAGTCAACCTCCAAAAGTGCAGATAATGGAAAAGTTTTCTATGTTTTTAGACAAGTCCATAGTCACATCTGCAGACATCTGTGTAAGCTGCATTCAAGCGCTATGGGATAAAGAACCAGACCCAAGACTGGCAAGCATACTCAAAGATTTTCCTTTAATAGTAGTTGATGAGCCTCATTGGGCCTTGGAGCGAGTTCTGCAAATTACAGAATATGCTCACTCGTCTTTATGTTTTGGTTTATCTGGCACTCCAATTGAAGCCAGTGGCGAGCTAATGAACAAGTTTGTTTTATTTTCTGTTTGGGATTATTTAGATGCAGTTACTAACGACCAGCGTCTTAAGTTTATGGATAGTCAACCGAACGTGTTAGGTATTAGCGGGGAAGAGGAGGAGATCGTAAATGTCTAATAGTGGGACTATTAAAAAAGAATCGCCGCTAATCGAGATAATTAAACCGGGGGAAGTTGAAGCAGATTTTCAGGGGATTATCTCGGAACTTGATGGCAGTCAAATCGATCGGATTCGTAATTATGGCAATAATTTAATGCCAAGGCTGGCGGTGGCTTGGGCGGTAATTAATTTTATGAAGTTGCAGGATAGCTTAATAAAACAACCAGTATCCAATTTAGCAAGACATCGCCTACCCCCCGAAGTTAACTTTAAGGGTAAAAGTGTCATAAGACAGCCATCTAATACTTATCCAGTTCACGCTTTAGTGGTAGTAGATGGCGTTGAAATAGGGGTAATGATGAGGGATTTACTTAACTTGTTTTTAGAACAACGTAGGAGTTCATTCCCCTTGGAAGAAGGATATAGAGTTATTTTGGCAGTAGGAAAGGGCGATCGCAGGGGCGACTATCCCAACCTGACCTTGGGCGATGCCAAACATCCTTGGATGTTAGCTAAAGGAAATGCGGGCAATCTAGTGGTTGTCAAGCAGAAGAAAGGAATTAAAACAGGAGAAATAGACCTAGCTAAAACTTCAACAAGAATTTGTATCGTTGATAACTTAGCCAGAGAGGGGATTAACAATCCTTTGTGTGGTGCGATCGGTTTTGCCTCTCCTTGTAATTCCCAACAAGAAGCTGCCCAGAGAATAGGTCGGGTTTTGCGTTCTTGGGTTGATGATTCTCAGGTTGATGCTGGCTTGCTTTTAGTTCCACCCAAAAGCTTAGACGAAATTAAGGTTTTTCTTCACAGCCAGCTCGCTCAAAACAATCGAACGGTTAGCAGCATGAGAGCGGCGATTGATTATATGGTAAATATGCGGCAACGCTTAGAGGAATTAACGACAGTCAGCGATTTGGTAGAGAATTATGGTGGCGGTGGCACGGGAGAGATGAATACTCCTAATGCTTTGAGCGTGCGAGAAAAGTTAGCGATCGCCTACGATTTGGGAGAATCTATTATCAACTCTCCGAATATTCCCAGAAACGAAGCGATCGAAGTTGCCAGACTCAGCACGTTAGCAGCTCGTATTAACAACAATCCTGAAAAAAGAGAAAAAGCTAATAATTGGATAGACAAACTCAAGAAAGAACCCGAAAAAGCTGGTGCTGAAATTCGAATGAGGGGTTTTATTACTCCTCAAGATGTCGTCCGTCGCGAGTCGCGAGATTTGACAGGAGAAAATGTGACCGACGAGCAATTAGTTGACTACTTAAGAGCGCATAAGCCAGATCATTTAGCGATGATACAGTTTCTTGGGAATCCAGATATCAGGAAATTTATTGTCGATGGATACGTAGAAACTTATCGCTTACTGGAAAAATTGCCAACTAAAACTAAAGATGAAATGGAGCAGGATTTAGAGGATGCTCGTAAAACTTTAGCGAATTTGGTAAAGGCCAAAATTTCAGAACCAAACGGCAATCCTTATCCCCCTCTAAATCAAGAGACTCCTCAAGCTCTCTCTGGCATAATCAAGACACATTTAAATGGAGCAATTAGAAAAAAGTTAATAGGTTCTCAAAACAAAGGTTCCGTCAGTAAGAAAAGCAGATACAGTCAGCCGCAATATGTAGCAGTTCTCAAATTAGAAAACGTTCAGAGAGAATTAGTGGGCTATACTGCCCAGTCGATACTGGCTCAATATTGTCCGCAATTCCGAGTTACATTGAATTGGAACGATTTGTACGATGAAGATAGCGAGGCAGAAAACCTGGAAATAGATTATGATGAAACAAAAGCGTAAATCTGAAGATTCAGTAAGACACGGCACGGGCTTGGCCACGATCCGATTTCACTCGGTTCACGGCGATATTGGTGCTGTTAGTGAAATGATGAGTAGTCTAAACTCACCAGGTGCCCAAGCGGCGTTTGCGGATACATGGTTGAGGAACGCAGCCTACACTTTGACAACTTGTTGGGAGATTGTTTATCATCTTTGCCAGCTTATTAAAGAGGAAGAAGTTTATTTGCATCCAGAGTGGCTTAGAGGAGAGTCTTTTTCATCTTTTGAGGAGTATTTTCAAGCTAGAATTGCTTCATCGCTTAATACTTGGATCGAGTTTGAAGAGGTTTATAATTTACTGAAAAACTGCCAGCCAGAAGCACTGGAAAAGCTGGCTTTATTGAGCGATGTTACTAATGGCAAACTGAGTCAGACTAATGGAAATCGGATTGAGGAACCTGCTAAGGGAATAGAAGATGCTGGTAACAACGGACAGAAAACTTATAAGGTAGTTAAATCCTACTGCGATGATGTGGTTAGAGTTTATGGAGAACTTAAAGAAGAGCAGGGTCAAGTTCCAACAAATAAAGCCATTGCGGAACGGCTAGGGATTCACGTTTCAACGGTAGCGAAACATTTAAAAAAAGCTGGATTAAGCAAATCTAAAAAACCTCGAAGGAGGTATTATTATGAGATTTTAAAAGTTTATAAGAAGCTAGGTAAGAAACTGGGGCGAAAACCTACTAATAAGGCGATCGCCGAACAACTGGGCATTCACAGTTCTACGGTTAGCAGAAATCTTAAAAAGGCTAGGTTACAGGGTGAATTGCCCAAAATTGACTTGAATTTTAGATAGTAATTTAACAATAGTTGATGAGAATTGGTTGAAGCTAAAAAAAAGAGACGATAGCTTTTTATGAAATCAAAGCGAACGATAGCAATAGTTGCGTTAAAAGTTATATAGCTTGCAAAACTTACCAATAATACAGTAGGTTAATTATGCTTTACAAAATGCGAGCGCTGGCGATCGCTCTCTTACTCGCCATCTCCCCCGCAGTTTATCCTAAAGAAGCAGGGGCACAAACAGAAACAGAAACCGTCTCCCCCGAACTCGAAAAAGCCGAACGGTTATTTCAAGAAGGCATGGAGCTGTTTCAACAAGGAACCGCAGCATCCAAACAAGAAGCGATCGCTCTCTTAGAAGCAGCCCTGCCCCTCTACGAACGAGGGGGCGATCGGGGCAGCATGGCCTCCGCTCTCACAAATATCGGTGTCATCTACGCCCAACTGGGAGAGCGAGAAAAAGCTCTGGAATATTACCAGCAAGCCCTACCCATCTTTCAAGAAGTGGGCGATCGCAACGGAGAAGCCTCCGCCCTCACCAACATCGGACGGGCGCGGTGGGACATGGGAGACCCGCAAGCAGGATTAGAAGATTACCAGCAAGCTTTGAGTTTATTTCGGGAAGACGGCGATCGCGCCCGAGAAGCCGTCACTCTCAACAATATCGGCGCGATCTACGCCGACTTGGGAGATCGAAAAAAAGCGATAGAATATTACGAACAAGCCCTACCCCTGCGGCGAGAAAGCGGCGATACCCGAGGAGAAGCAGTAACTTTAGTGAGTATTGGAACCGTCCATCAGTATTTAGGAGAAAACAAAGAAGCATTAGAAGCTTACCAACAAGCCCTACCCCTACTTCAACAAGCAGCCGACCCTATAGTAGAAGGGCTTACTCTCAATAACATGGGCGGCGTTTACTCCGAAACCGGAGAGATGCAAAAAGCCTTAGACAGCTACCAGGAAGCCTTACCTTTATTTCAAACCAGCGGTTACGCCGCAGGAGAAGCCCTCGCCCTCAACAATATCGGGCTCCTATACTCCGACTTGGGAGAAGCAATACAAGCCTTAGAATACTACGATCGCGCCCTAGCCTTACACCGAAAAATTAACGACCCCATCGGCGAAGGAAACGCCCTCAAAAATATCGGCAGTCTCCACTCCCGTATAGGAGAGCTAGAAAAAGCTCTCGAATACTACCAGCAAGCCCTACCTATATTTCAAGCCGCCAGCAACCCCCGTGGAGAAGCGATTGTTCTCTCCAGTATGGGCGTCATCTATTCCTATTTAAAAGAGCGAGAAAAAGCTCTCTTAAGTTACCAGCAAGCCTTAACCATCCGAGAGCAAATAGGCGATCGCTCTGGAGAAGCTACCACCCTCTACAGTCTCGGTGCCATCTACTCCGACTCGGGAGAGTTCGACAAAGCGGGGGAATATTTCCAACAAGCACTATCCCTAACTCGGGCAACGGGAGAGCGCCAGTCAGAAGCCAACGTTCTCTACCATAGCGCCGTCCTCAAAGAAAGACAAAAGCAACTGGAGGAAGGTATAAATCTAATGGAAGAAGCGATCGCCATTATAGAACAGCTCCGCGCCAAAATCGACAGTTCCGAACTCCGTTCCTCCTACTTTGCCACCGTTCAAGACTACTACAAATATTACATCGACCTATTGATGCAACTGCACCAAGTGCAGCCCGAGGGAAAATTCGACGCCCGAGCCCTCGAAGCCAGCGAAAAAGCTCGCGCCCGCTCTTTACTGGAACTGCTTGCCGAAGCCAGAACCGACATCCGCCAAGGTATCAAACCCGAGCTTCTAGAACGAGAGCGCCTCTTGCAACGGGAACTAGATCTACTCGAAAAACAGAGAGTGGACTTACTGACCGGGGAGTTCGCCGAAGAACAGAAAAAAGCCTTAGAAGAAGAAAGGGATGCGCTGCTAGTCCAATACCAACAGCTCCAAACCGAAATCCGCGCTAGCAGCCCCGCTTACGCCGCCCTCAAATATCCCGAACCCTTGACGGTGGCAGAAATTCAAAGAGATATCCTCGATGAGGAGACAATTTTATTAGAATATTCCCTGGGAGACGAGCGCAGCTACGCTTGGATAGTTACCAAAGAAGAAATCCTCAGCTATCAGCTTCCTCCCAGAGAAGAAATCATCAAAGCAGTCCTTCAGCTTCGGAATACTTTCACCCGGGAATTTACCCGCAAGAACCTGAAATTTATCGATAAAGCTGCGGATCCCCTCACCGAACTAATTCTGGAACCCTTGGGCGATCGCCTCGGCAACAAGCGTCTGGTGGTAGTTGCGGACGAAAGTTTGCTTTACATTCCTTTTTCCGCCTTATCCCAACCCGGAACCACCGGAGAAGCAGACGGCTATCAACCCTTGATGCTAACGAACGAAATAGTTAACCTGCCTTCGATTTCCGCCTTAGCAATTTTAAGGGAACAAACCAGCGATCGCCCCCCCGCCCCGAAAACCCTAGCCATCCTCGCAGACCCCGTGTTCGGCCTCGACGACGAACGAGTTGCGGGAGAAAATGCCGAAATCGCTTCCGCAGATATCCCCCTAGAGTCCCAGCAAATATCGAGGGCCGCCGAAGCTTCTGGCATCGAGTGGGATCGACTCCCCGGCACCCGCCGAGAAGCGGAAGCAATCTTAGCGATCGCCTCCCGGGATAAGGTTGCTATATCTTACGGCTTTGAAGCCAACAAAGAGAACGCCACCAGTTCCGAATTAGGGGAATATCGCATCGTCCACTTTGCCACTCACGGATTGGCCAGCGACGAAAAACCGGAATTATCGGCGATCGTCATGTCTTTGATAGATAAAGACGGCAACTGGGAAAACGGTTATTTGCGCCTAACCGACATTTTTAACCTCAACTTATCCGCAGAATTAGTTGTTTTGAGCGCCTGTCAAACCGGTTTGGGTACCGCAGTGCTGGGAGAAGGTTTGGTCGGTTTGACTCGCGGTTTTATGTATGCCGGTGTCCCGCGAGTGGTAACTTCCTTGTGGCGAGTTGACGATGCCGGCACCGCCGAGTTGATGTCTCACTTTTACCAAGGAGTGTTAGAACGGGGTTTATCGCCGGCGGCAGCCTTGCGCGAGGCCCAGTTGGCAATGTGGCAGCAGGAAGAATGGCAGAGTCCTTATTATTGGAGTGCCTTTACTTTGCAGGGGGAATGGTTGGCTATGGATTAGGATTTTCGATCGGGGGAGGTCGTCCGAGTCCTGGGCCGAGGTCTTCCAAATGGGATAATTGTCAATTGCCTAATTACCTATTACCCATTACCAAAAAGCGGGCTAATTGCAAAGTTAAGCTCCTCCAGTTATTTCGGACGTTTAACCCCTCCTCTTCGTTTCACTTGAAAGCCATATAAATAAATTTCAGGCATATTAATACGTTCGTCCAGACGACTTTCTACAACCCCAAGTTGCAATAAATATCGCAATATTTCTTCGGGCTTGGTGGCAGGGGGTCGTTTTTCCGGTTTTTCGCTCCATTGGGTAGATTGTATAGCTTCTAAAAAATCGTTTCTGGGTACGGGGGCGTTGAGACCGACAAAGCTATCTTTGAGAGATTCTAACCAGGGATACTCTTCTTGTAACTCCTGAATGCGATCTTCGGAAGTATCCATTAAAGCGCCCTGCAAGTCGGCAGGCTGCAAAAGCGTTTCTTCGGGGGTGGGTGTCTGTTCCATTCGACGTTCTGCGGCTAGGGCAAATAACTTGAGAAAAGAACGCGGGGCAATTCTACCGCCTGCATCCTGAAGATGATTGGGAATCCAACGATAAGTAATGCCTTTTCGAGGGTTAGCCCCCATATACTTGCCGATCGCCTTTTCGATGAGTTTTTCCAATAATTGTTCGTCTGATGTCGCCATCCATCCCAAGCTAGTTTGACTTTCCATAATTAAATCTGGGATGGTTTGTAGATATGCTCTCATTTCAGGATCGCAGTTGGCCAAACGTTTGATTAAAAGTCGGTAAAGCCATCTATGTTCCCATTCCAAGCGGACTTGATGCCCTTGTAATTTAGAGGCATCGGGAAAGTTCAAAAATTCCTCTCTAAATAGGTCGGTACGCAAAAATATTTTAGGGCGTATTCTTTCCCAACGCCGCCATCGATCCAGCCACAAAGCTAAAAGTTCGCGAATTGGATTTGCTAATGCCGAATAGGAAGAAACGACGCGATCTAATTCGTCATAAGTAACAAACAACCAATTATCTATTTCCAGGAGTTGGTCATCTAATTTATCTAAGACATAATTTAATTGTTCCAAATTGTCATTTACGAGGGGCAGCCAGCCTGACAATAAAGATAATTTCCCTTTGAGGGCATTAACTATTTCCGGCTCTATTTCTTGGGTCAGAAAATCTTTGAGTTGAAATTCTTTTTGCTCTAATAAGACGCCTAACATTAAACCGATCCAGAAGCCGCGCCATTCAATATTTGTGGCATTAAGCATTTCTTTTTCAACGGTTTCTGGTGTAGGAAATCGCTTTTCGGCTTGGCGAGTACGACCAAAACCTGCTATCCAGTTCGTTGTCTCTAGAGGTGGTAGGGCTCTAACGTTCAAATTTTCTACTAACGCTTTGCGTCCAGAAGGAATTGCTAATAAACGGAAAAACTCAGTTTTTCCTACCCCGCGTCCTCCTTGTATTAGCAAGGTATCTCGTTCTAAAGCATAGCGATAATCTGCTATGGGCAAGAAATTTTTTAAGAACTTCTCGTCATCATTGCTTTCCCTTTCGGCAGTCCCCCCACCGGGAGCAATTTCTGTTATTAATTGCAGTAGTTTTGGTTTGTTAAATTCGCTCATGGTTTTAATTGATTTTGTTTTTATTTACTTTGTGAAATTCGCGCCGAAAAGTTAGGCATAACTTTTCGGCAATTTCCCGATAAGGAGAAGGAGAATCAGTCATAATTCTTATCAGGTTTGAGACTCTCTCGGATGCTTCTGGGGTTAAGTTAAAGGCAATATCTCCGCTGAGACTCTCTTGATATGGTATCTCTAAAGGAGTAAATGGGGCATCTTTATCATTCGGATTAGGAATAATCTCATCTTCGGAATAATAATAGTGGTCTTGAAAAGTGGTGTAAGCTTTATCTCTAAATTCTATCAGCGCTTGTTCCCGACCGGGTACTGCCAATGCGGGGGCCATTGAATGTACGAGAATCAACGGCAAAGGTTTGTCAGCTCCCAAACTTGCTAAATGGCGGATAACAGGAGTTAGCCCGGCCCAACTTTGTCGCGATCGCGTGCCACAGATGACTGCTGCATGGGAAAGATTGGCGATCGCCAAGCCACCTAGATCGTGAAAACCAGCCCTTGCGTCCATTAAGATAAAATCTAAAGGCTTTGCTGCACTTTCTAATTCTTTTAACATATCTTGCATTGTATTTCGCAGTTCGCCATCAACCAAGTTCTGGAAGTCCAAACGGGCTAATTTTTCTAGGTAATCTAGGTCCAATGTTCCCGCAGGAAGCAATTGCAGGGGTTGACCATCATTTCCTAGCAAAGTCTTCTCCTTAATACTTTTTAGGTGGGTGCTAAGTTTCCAATTCCTTCCTTGAATTTTCTTTTCTAATAAATAATCGATAACACCAAGATTATTAGAGCCATCGGGCAAAAAAATTGTGGCCAGACCGGGGGCCTCTAAGTCGAGGTCAACAATGGCTACTCGATGACCGTTTCGGGCTAAAGTCAAGGCTGTAGCAACGAGGATAGTGGTTCGCCCCACGCCGCCTTTGAAGGAGAAAAAAGAGGCGATCGCCGGCTTGTGGCCTTTATCGACTAATTCTTGTTTCCAAGGTGGTTCGCCTAAGTTTTTATCCGTCCACGCCTGTTTGGCGATGTGGCGTTCGAGGATATACCAGGGAAGCACTGACTCATCGTCCCAAGAGGCTATAACCCTTTCTGCTTTGATGGTATCAATTAGAGGTTTGTAAGGGTCTCGTTCTCCTGCGGGCAACCAGATATCGTTGCCGTAATAAGGACCGAGTTTTTCTGAGAGAAGGCGATCGAGTTCGCTAATATCAATTGTTTCTGGTGTTTGACCTTCCGATAAATCGAGAAACAGTCGAATTTTGCCGTTAACGTCGCGAATGATGGTAACGGACTGAAGCTTAGGCGCGAGTTCGGATACAATAGTTGGTTCGTTAAAGCATTCCCGCACTTTATCGAAAGTTTCACCAAAACTGACGGTCATCTGTTACATCTCCTTGCTAGAAATTGAGCCATTGAGGACTAATTTGGGGATTATTTCTCGGTAAACTTCTTCTGCACGTTCTATAGCTAAATTTGCTTCTTCCTCAGTCCAAAGTTCAGATTCAGCATATCTTCTCTCTGGATGATGTTGGGCTAAAACCGTGCCGTCTATTCGCGATGCTGGAAGTTCTCTATCTAAAAAGGGATAGAGAACCCGCAAGCGTTCCATTGCCGTTCCTTGAAGTTCGGTGAGTTCGTGTCCGTACTTTTTTGTGGCAGTTTTACCATTCTTAAAGTATTGTTCTACCAGAAGCTTAAAAGAACATTCGACGACATAGCTTGCCAGGTAAACGGCGTTATCCCAGCGTTGGGCTTCCCAGAGAATTTGGGCGTCCATAAGATGCCGACTTGCCGATTGGGAATAGGACTCTTGCACTGTCTCCTTCATTTGTAATAGGGGCTTAATTCAGTCATATCATTAAAACTGACTGTTGTCAACCCCGCAAAAAGTAGGGTGCTAGGAGCGCACCGCTACCAAGCTCGCTTATTCTACAAAATCAATCTCGTCATATTGCCGGTAGTTTCCTAAGCTAGCGATATCGGTAACAAGCAAGTTTTGGAGGGTTGCTATAGTTTTTTCTTTTATTACAATAGCAGTGCTGTTGTTATCGATAATTAAGTTCGCTTCGCTTAAATCGAATCCCACGGATGCTAACAAATCGACATTTGCATCAAAATCGACTATAACATCGCTACCCTCATTGAGGGTTAAGACAAAAGTATCGCTACCGCTACCGCCGATGAGAGTATCGTCACCGACACCGCCATAAAGGAGGTCGTCTTCTTGGCCGCCGATGAGGCGATCGCCCCCGTTGCCGCCCAGGAGGGTATCGGCTCCTCGTTCTCCCAGCAGGACATCGTTACCGATATCGCCTTCTAGCAGGTCGTCTCCTTTGCCGCCGCGTTGGGTGTCGTTGCCGGGGCCGCCGTGGAGAGAGTCGCTGCCACGGTTGCCGTAGAGGAGGTCGTCGCCTTCGCCGCCGTAGAGCAGGTCGGCGGCGTCGGTGTCGGTAACGTCGGTGTTATCGCCGTAGAGGGTGTCGCTGCCTTTGTCTCCCATGAGGGTATCGCTGTCGCGATCGCCAAAGATTAGATCCTCGTCTTTGCCGGCGCGAACGAGGTCGCGGTCTTTGCCGCCATAGATGGTGTCGCTGGCGATGTTGGCGTGGATGATGTCGTCGCCGGTGTTGCCATATACGAGGTCGCGATCGCTGGTTTCTCCGGTTTGACTGGTTTGGCGGGCGGTACTGTTAGTGCCGGCAACGACTAGATCGTTACCGCCCATTGCGATAATTTCGTCGTTACCGCTATAAGTATAGATAACTTCGGGCATTAGGCTGCCGGCGTGTTGGTTATCGCTGTTGTTATATTCGACGAGGTTTGCTTCTGGGGGCCGTTCGTCGGCGGGTATAAGGGGGGTATGAGGTTCGGGTGCTATTTGGGGAATAGATAGCACGAATGTTTCCTGGATGGGTGTCACCGACAGGTTGGTTTGGGTTTGGGTCCTTGGTTGTTTGAGGGTACGATCGTCGGTTGGGGGCGGTGGGACGGCGAGGGGGGCGATCGTTTCTGCGGGTTCCACTGGTCGAGCTGTTTGCTGGTTTTGAGAGCGATCGGGTTCGGGCTCGTCTGTTTGTTCCGCCACTGCTGTCGGTTGGGGAGTCGGTTCGGGCTCGGGAGTCGGTTCGGGCTCGGGAGTCGGTTCGGGCTCG
>CAZUCT010000166.1:0-16145 GCA_964619285.1 uncultured bacterium
ATAAAGCTCTAAAAAGCTAGATTTTTAGTTTCATAATTGAAATGCATCCAGTTTAGCAATGGTTAATCCAAGGAAAAACTCACCGAATAAAATTAAGTTTTATGTTAAACGAACTTATAGAAAAACTTTTTCCGCGCAGCACTCAAACGAGTAGGAAAGAAGTGAAACAACGTCTAAAACTGGTAATCGCCCACGATCGCTGCTCTCTCAACCCACAAATGGTGGAACAAATGCGTGCAGAGATTCTCGCAGTGTTGTCTAAGTATGTAGAAATTGATACAGATGATTCTGAGTTTTGTCTCGAAAACAACCAAAGAAGTACGGCCTTAATTGCTAATTTGCCCATTCGACGGGTTAAAGAGGATTCAGAAATTGGCATGGGTTAGCAATAGCAGCTTAATCGATTTTAGGCCCGTGAAATTCGCATTTTTGATACTGAGTCAAGATTATTATTGGCTATTTAACTAGCGGGGAGTTTGAGGGACTTATAGCCCCTCAAGGAAATTTTATGTGATAATTTTATCATAGTAGTTGAAAAGCGATAAATGTTTAAGGCCTACAAGTAAAGAATCTATCCAAATACCGAACAAGAAACAGCCTTGGCCAAAAGCTTTGGTTGTTGCAGAGGGTTTGGGAATTATTCATTATAAATGCGGCAATAAATATACGAGACGAAGGCTTGCGGATAATATCCTTGGAAGGGATACTGCCCTTGTAGGGAATGTAAGTCGGGTTGGCAAAACTAAGGAGTCGCGCAAAAATAAACTACCAGATGAAGGAAAATCGTAGGTCGGGCCGAAGTGAAACGCAACCCAACAAGTCGGTACCTTATTACTACGCAAGTCCTAAGTCCTTCGGACGACCTAAAGGTAAGGTTTTGTCAGACGCTATTCCCGGTGAATAGGGAAGCCAACACCATATCGCTTGCGATTAGTGTTGGTAGTTCAGGAGAAATCTCCACAAAAGCGTCTCAAACCCTTACTCCAGCGTTCTCAAACGAATATTTTTGGAGAGGTCTAACGATCGCGAAAAAAATACGTTATTTTTCTTGACAAAAACTCATAAATATGAGAAAATGAAATAGCGGTAGAATGATATGGCCAGCCCAATCTGTTAGCAGCTCTGTTAGCAGAAGAAAAATTCAGAGAAGAAAAAGGAATAAACGCCCACAGCGATCCCTTCAGTGATAGTCTAATAAATGCAAATAATAAAAATTACCCCAAAATTTCCGGCCCAGTCGGAGATAATCAACTCAAATACCAAATAGGCGTTAAGCATGGTAAGCACCGCAGAAAAAACAAACGTAGGTTACATCACCCAAATTATTGGTCCCGTTGTCGATGTTAAATTTCCAGGAGGCAAGCTGCCGGAAATCTACAACGCTATAAAAATAGAGGGCAAAAACGAAGCAGGACAAGACATTTCGGTAACTTGCGAAGTTCAGCAACTATTAGGCGACAACCAAGTGCGCGCCGTGGCCATGAGCGGAACCGATGGCCTGGTGCGGAGTATGGAAGTAATAGATACGGGGAAGGCCATCAGCGTTCCTGTAGGAAACTCGACTTTAGGTCGCATTTTTAACGTTATTGGCGAGCCCGTAGACGAACTCGGCCCGGTTACTTCCGAGGACACCTTTTCGATCCACCGTCCGGCTCCTAAGTTCACAGAATTAGAAACCAAACCTTCGGTTTTTGAAACCGGAATCAAGGTGGTAGATTTGTTGGCCCCCTACCGTCGGGGAGGCAAAATTGGTCTTTTCGGTGGTGCTGGTGTGGGCAAAACGGTCATCATCATGGAACTAATCAATAACATTGCCAAAGCTCACGGTGGCGTGTCCGTGTTTGGTGGTGTGGGAGAAAGGACTCGCGAAGGTAACGACCTCTACAACGAAATGATCGAATCTGGGGTCATTAACCGCGATAACCTTACCGAGTCGAAAGTGGCTCTAGTTTACGGTCAGATGAACGAGCCGCCAGGGGCCCGGATGCGCGTAGCTCTATCAGCCCTAACTATGGCTGAATATTTCCGCGATGTCAGCAAACAAGACGTTTTGCTATTTATCGATAATATTTTCAGGTTCGTGCAGGCAGGTTCTGAGGTATCGGCTCTGTTAGGTCGGATGCCTTCTGCTGTGGGATATCAGCCAACTCTGGGAACGGAGATGGGCGAACTTCAAGAGCGGATTACTTCTACTAAAGAGGGTTCGATTACTTCGATTCAGGCTGTATACGTGCCAGCGGATGACTTGACCGACCCTGCACCTGCTACTACCTTCGCTCACTTGGATGCTACTACCGTCTTATCTCGGGGTTTGGCATCTAAGGGAATTTATCCGGCAGTAGATCCGCTGGATTCTAGTTCTACTATGTTGCAACCTTCGGTGGTTGGCGACGAACACTATAATACTGCTCGTGCAGTTCAATCTACTTTGCAACGCTACAAAGAGCTACAAGACATTATCGCTATCTTAGGATTAGACGAACTGTCTGAGGAAGATCGGTTGGTTGTTGCCCGCGCTCGTAAAATTGAGCGTTTCTTGTCTCAACCTTTCTTTGTGGCCGAGGTCTTTACCGGTTCTCCCGGTCAGTATGTGAAGCTGGAAGAGACTATCAAGGGTTTCAACATGATTCTTTCTGGGGAACTTGACGAACTACCAGAACAAGCTTTCTACATGGTAGGTAGCATCGACCAGGTTATCGCTAAAGCTGAAAAGCTCAAGGCTGAAGGTAAGTAATTTTTTGATAATGGGGAATGGGGAATAGGTAATGGGTAATTCTCCATTCCCAATTCCCAATTCCCAATTCCCAATTCCCAATTTTCTTTTGACAAATGACATTAATTGTGCGCGTAATAGCTCCCGACAAAACTGTTTGGGACTCTGATGCTGAGGAAGTAATTTTACCTAGCACGACGGGTCAACTAGGTATTCTCAGCGGTCACGCTCCTTTGTTGACGGCTCTCGATACTGGAGTAATGCGAGTTCGTCCGGGCAAAGATTGGGTGGCGATCGCTCTAATGGGTGGTTTTGCTGAAGTAGAAGAAAACGAAGTTACCATCCTAGTTAACGGTGCCGAGCGAGGAGACAAAATCGATCGCAATAGTGCCGGCAACGCTTATAAAGATGCCGAAGGACGCCTGCAAAAGGCCCAAAACGGTAGTAACCTTCAAGAACAAATGAAAGCCAAACAAGCTCTAAAGCGGGCTCGGGCTCGTTTTCAGGCTGCAGGTGGCATGGTCTAATCCGAGGCCAATTTTAATTTCCCAGGACGGGTTGGGCTATCTTTGCTCGGCCCGTCCAACTTTTTTTGATGCCTTTGGGGCAGGCAACTTCATCGATGGGCCAGAAACCCGGTTTTTTGAAAAAAACCGGGTTTCTTAATTCCATATTGACCCGAGGCCAGTTCCGATCGGGAAACCTGCGGTGTCCCTTTTCAGTCGATCCAACTAAGTATTGCCACGCAGAAAGAAAAAGTATGACCAACATAGAAGGTACGCCAGGGTTTGATTTTATTGAAGGCACGCCGGGGAGCGATCGCATTTTTGCCTTTGAAGGCTTCGATGCAGTCAGTGGGATGAGTGGGGATGACTTTTTAAGCGGCAACCAAGGGCTTGATGTTTTAAAAGGTGATTTGGGAAGCGACACTATCTATGGAGGCAAAGACAACGATTTCATCTTAGGGGGACCCGGTAACGATTGGCTGTTTGGGGATGAGGATGACGATATCCTCAATGGAGAGCAAGGAAGCAATGTCTTAACTGGAGGTCCTGGAGACGATATCTTTGTCATTGGCAGAGAAAATGGCGATGCTATTTTTCTGCCTGCAATTCGCTATCCCGAATTAAACGCCGATATTATAACAGACTTTGGTAACGGTGGAGACTTAATCGAATTATTTGGGGGTATAACCTTCGACGATCTGATTATTTTTGAGGATGCCGGGGATACCATTATTCAAGATAGGTTCACCGGTGAATATCTGGCTGTAGTCCGAGGAGTTTCTGAACTTCAACGGGAAGATTTTATTCCCTTTACTCCAGAACCGGAACGGGCACCGGCATCGGAGCCCGTTCCCGCACCCGCTCCGGAACCCGAACCCGAACCCGTCGCCCAACCGGAACCAGCACCGGAACCGGAACCGGAACCGGAACCACCACCAGTAGTAATCCCAACGCCAGCACCGCCGCCGCCAGCACAAGCGCCCAGTCCGGGTATAGTTATCGGCGAGATTAGCAATAATACTTCAGAAGATGGGGATACGGCAACCTTTACGGTGAGATTGGCAAGTCAACCGACTGATGAAGTGACTGTTGGTATCGCCAGTTCCGATGTGACGGAAGGCACTGTTGATATCGATCGCCTTACTTTTAGACCGGATAATTGGGGGAGACAGCAGACGGTAACGGTAACGGGAGCGGATGACAATCAAATAGATGGAGATATCGAATATTCCATAGAAATAGCTGCTGCGACTAGCGCAGATAGTAATTATAACGAACTAGACGCAGATGATATCCAGCTAATAAATACAGATAACGACGAGGAGAAAGAGTCGGAGGCAGATTTAGGGGTAGCTGTGACGGTAGATAATACCACGCCGCAGCCGGGGGATAGAGTTACTTACGAAATCGAAGTAACGAATAACGGAGCTGTGGAGGCAACAAATATAGAACTAACGAGCTTGTTGCCGAGCGGTTTAACCTACTTATCCGACAACGCTGAGGGTGAAGCGAGCTACGATCCAGAGACGGGAATTTGGAGCTTAGGTAGTATAGAAAACGGGGAAGTGGCGACTCTGGAAATCGAAGCCGAAGTAGAGGCGATCGGAACCGTGGGGCTTACTATTAGTAATGCGGCAGAAATAACCCAAACCGGTGCGGCAGATCCCAACCCCGAAAACGATACTAGCGAAACGACTATTACCGTACAAGGGCCGGGGCTGGTGTTCGATATAAATCCCGATGGCAATTCTCAACCGCAAGGTTTTAGACCATTTAACGGCGTTTTATACTTTAGCGCGACTGACGGAACCAACGGCAAAGAACTATGGAAAACTGACGGAACCGGACCCGGCACTTCTTTAGTAAAAGACATTAACCCGAACGGTCCTTCCGCTCCCGAAACCTTTAGAGTATTTAACGAGACTTTGTACTTTACTGCCAACGACGGCGAGACTGGCAGAGAATTATGGAAGAGCGACGGTACGGATGAGGGAACGGAGTTAGTAATAGACCTCAATCCCGACGGAGGCTCTGCCCCCACAGAGCTCAGACAGGTAGGTAACGTTCTTTATTTCAGCGCCGACGACGGTCGCCTTGGTAGAGAGTTGTGGCAGACGGACGGCACTGCAGAGGGAACTACCTTAGTACAGAATATCAATCCTGGCGGTGGGAGTTCGTCACCTGGAGGTATTAGAAATGCGGGGGGTTTCACCTTCTTTAATGCCGATGACGGCGAGACGGGCAGCGAACTGTGGCGCAGCGACGGTACGCCAGAGGGCACGGCTCTATTAAAAGACATCAATCCCGAAGGAGGTTCTAACCCGTTTGGTTTTAGCAGTTTTGGTAGATTTGTTTATTTTAGTGCCGACGACGGTACTAACGGCAGAGAGTTGTGGCGAACCGATGGTACGGAGGAAGGAACGGTATTATTTAGCGATATCAATCCCGAGGGAGATGCGTCGCCTGCGGGTTTCGTTCCATTTGGAGGGTTGTTGTTCTTTATTGCCGACGATGGCACTAACGGCAGGGAGTTGTGGGTGACGGACGGCAGTAGAAGAGGTACTCAGATTTTGAGAGATATAAATGAAGATGGGGACTCTTCTTCTGGACCTTTTATCATCTTTAACGACAGTTTGTACTTTGTTTCCAACGATGGTATTAATGGCAGGGAGTTATGGCAGACGGACGGTACGTCAGAGGGAACGGAACTGGTGTTGGATATAAATCCGAATGGAGGTTCTGGACCTACTGGGTTCTTTACTTTTGGCGACAACCTTTATTTCACTGCTAATGATGGTGTTAACGGTAGGGAGTTGTGGAGGTTGTAGGTTTTCTCAAACTCCTGCTTGGGACAATAACGGTTGAATGCTATCCCAGGTGAGGTTTTGCTCGATGTAATTTGGTTTTTCTGGGTTGTAGGGGCTGGCGACTCGGGCGATCGCGACTATTTTGGCTCCATCAGGCAATACTGGCACGTCTGGATCGAAAGCAGTAGGGCGGACTAGGGAACTAGAAAAACCTTTATAGATGGCGATTTCATCGATTTCGCCATCTATTTCTGCGGTAACGATTAAGACTTCTTGGGGGCGTTTGGTGGTGTATTGTTCCAGACGACTGCCGATATTCATGTTTGGGGAATGGGGAATGGGGGAATTGGGAATGGGTAATGGGGAATCAACAATTAAATATTAACAATAGACAATTGACAATTGACAATTAACAGAAATTTAATTACCGGTAGCCGATCGCCCTTGTCGTTGGAGCTTTACCATGAGGAAGTAACTCAAATAAATTACATAAACTACCAAAGCTAAAAATCCGACAAAGCCTAGAAAGTTAGGGCCAAAATTGGGATGGAAAAGCTCTTTGTAGAGCCAGGGGGGATCTAACCAAACGCTGCAAAAACCATCGTTGAGAATATCTGCTTTAGATTTAAAAGCGCAGGTAACAAAGGGAATTTGAGTCAAAGTGCCCAAACTGCTGTAAATAGTGATGGCCCAACGCCAGGAAGTAAAAGCCAGTTTGAGGGATGAGTCTTTTTGGTCGTCTATTTCCTCGTTCAAGTCTTCCCAAAACCAGAGAGAAACCGGAATTAAAAATCTGGCCATCAAGGAACTCAAAAAACTAATAGGTGCGGCCCCAATCATCAAATAAACGGTAATGGCCAACAAACTAGCCACTCGCCAATAGATAATTAAGAGACGCTGAATGGCATCTGCTTTTTTGACAAAGGCCCAGATTAAGAGGATGAGGGGCAAAAAGACGGTAAATAAAACAGCCAGTCGGAAATCCGTCCAGACCAAGGGTTCTAGTAATTCGAGAGTAATTGCCATTTGTTAGTTACAAAAATGTATTTTTTCGAAAATTTAAGAGTTTTTTAAGAGCTGGAGTTAGGCATTATTGTTTGAAATTTGGACGTTTGAGATGGCTCTCCCGTCGGCAATGACAACAATACCCTGGGAGTGCGTAAGTCCAAAATATTATACCCCAGAGGGGCGGAGGTCAAACAAAAGGCAAGCAACTCAGTGTTGCTTGCCTAGATGGGATGATAGAGTATTAGCGATCCGTCAAGCTGGGAGTATTTTAGTCCTCGTAGAGGCGGCACTCAGCAGCATCGGGGTTGTCATCGCAATATTTTTCAAAAGAAGTTTTAGGTTGTACTTCTTTTTGATGGGCAGCTTCTGCTTGAAGTTCTTCCACTGCATCCCAAGCTGCCGCACATTCTTTGGAAGTCGCGCCAGAAGTGTCGCAGGCCATACGGGCTTGTTCGCGTTCTTGTTCGATTTGTTCGGTGATGTTGTTCATTGGTTAATTAACCTGAATAACTGCAATAAATAAGGGCAATGGCAGACGATCTGCACAGTCCCATTAAAAATGAGACGTTTTTATTTGGAGGCTATTAAATGCCTGCTCGAAATCCCCGTTTAGTGGAAACGAATGGCTTCCAGTTGACAGTTAAGCCATTGCGGTATGGGGCCGAGGCCACCGACTAAGGCAAAAGCTGGGATCGTCTTAGCTTAACACGGATGGAAGTAAGGAGGAAAGGCCCAAAAAATCCAGGAGATTTTTTGATGCTGGCCTGGTTATCCACCGTTTAAGTGGCCTTAATTTCCATCTAATAGGCATTATTACACAGTTAACTAGGCAAGCCATTCGTGAAACCGTAATTGATGTTGGCAGATAAGGTGCTGTAATAGGGGGTTCCATGGGGCAAGGATGGCGAATAGCTGTCAATAACCAGTAGCAGGCAGAAAGGATAGTAAGCAACGGTTAACCGACCGAAATGCTGGTATAAATTAATGTCTATTAGGAATTAACAAGGAGATTGGAACTATGGTAAAAGCGGCTACAAATGAAATGCAATGGGCTAATGCCCTATCTACCCGTCCCTCTTTAGAAGCTGCTATTCAAGAAGTTGCAGAAACAGCAAAAAAATCTTTGGGGGCGAATGCAGACTTGGGAATAATATTTATTTCGGCAGCTTTTGGCAGCGAGTATTCTCGGTTAATGCCTTTATTGCAAGAGCAACTTCCGGGAGTAACTATTGTCGGCTGTGGTGGGGGTGGCATTATCGGCATCAACCAAGAAGAAGAAGCGGTGGAACTAGAACAACAATCGGCTATCAGTTTGAGTTTGGCTTATTTGCCGGGAGTTGAGGTAAAACATTTTCACATTTCGGCAGACGAGTTGCCGGACATGGATAGTCCGCCGGATAGATGGAGCGATCTTATCGGAGTGGCTAGTAACTTGCAGCCGCACTTTATTATTTTAGCGGATCCTTTTTCTGCGAAAATTAACGACTTGTTGCAAGGATTGGATTATGCTTATCCGGGTTCGACTAAGGTGGGAGGATTGGCTAGTGGGGGTATTATGGGTAGGGCTGTTGGTTTGTTTTGTAACGATCGCCTCTACACCGAAGGTACTGTGGGGGTGGCAATGTCTGGGAATATTGCGGTTGAAACTATTGTGGCTCAAGGATGTCGGCCTATTGGCAGACCTTATCGAGTGACTGAGGGGGAGCGCAATATTGTTATCGGTTTGGAAGAGTTAGATAATTCCGAGGAGATAACGGGGGATGGTATCGAGCGATCGCCACTGGAAGCTTTACAAGAGTTGATTCAAACTTTGGACGATCGAGACCGAGAGTTGGCTCAAAATTCTTTGTTTGTGGGTATCGTTCGAGATGAGTTCAAACAAAGCTTAGAACAGGGAGATTTTTTAATCCGCAATCTGATTGGAGTAGATCCCAAGGGTGGGGCTATTGCTATAGGCGATCGCGTTCGACCGGGGCAGCGACTCCAGTTTCATCTTCGAGATGCCCGCACTTCGGCAGAGGATCTGGAAATGTTGCTCTCTCGTTACGAGAAACAAGCTTCTTTTAATCCAGCTTCTTTTAGTAACGCGGGGGCTTTGATGTTTTCTTGTTTGGGTCGCGGCGAAACGCTGTATGGAAAGCCTAATTTTGATTCTAATTTATTTAGGCGTTATTTTAATATCCCCATCAGCGGTTTTTTCTGCAATGGCGAAATCGGTCCGGTGGGCGGGAATACTTTTCTACATGGTTATACTTCTGTTTTTGGCATTTTTCGAGAACCGTAATGGGGAATTTTTTGTAGAAAGGGCAAGATGCCCGTTCTACAATTTCCCATTTCCCATTCCTAAAAAGGAGATTTAATAATGACGGTAAATAAGGAAGCAAAAGACGAATTAATCAAATTGTTTGAAGTTGGGCTTTCTCGGGCAGGAAGTATGTTAAATTCCATCGCCGTTAGCCATTTAGATTTAGAAATAGCCGGCATCGAGATTTTATCGCCGCAAGAGCTAGAAGAAAAACTAACTCAGCGCTTCGGAACTATTAAAATTACGGTTATGGAATTGGTATTTACGGGAGAATTTGAAGGGAACGTTAGATTAATTTTTCCCCAACATAGCGCTGCTTTTCTTATAGAAAAGATGTCTAGCGAAGAGCGTAAAAATTTAGAAGGCAGCGAACTTAAAAAAGGAATTATTTGCGAGGTGGGTAATATTTTGTTTAACGGAATTATGGGGGTAATTAGCACTGTTATGGAATACAGCATTACTTATATGGTTCCTAAATACCAAGAGGGGAGAATTACGCAATTTTTTGTCTCCCCAAATTCTAGTTGTTATTCTACTGCTTTACTTACTAAAATTCAGGTTGACAAAGGTAAAGATTTGCTTTTCTGTTTTTTGATAGATTCGTTGGATAGCATTATAGAGAAGAGTCAAAATTTAGAGCGTTATTTTGGTAATGGGTAATGAGAACTCGGGCAAAAGGTAAATTACTTCAATACCAAAGTTGCGTTATTATCTATTTTTTCTTGGGTACTAAACGTCTGAAAAAAGCTGCGTGCTTTTGGAGGAAAATCGGGGAAATCAAAGATGCCATCTCCACCTGCTACGTCTGCCCAAAAATAGCGAAGATGGGGGGCGAGTTTTTCTGCTTCTTCTGGGGGCAATTTCAAAGGAGGACCGCCGAGCAGTTTACACATAAAATGAAAAGAGCGATCGCCCAACCATTCCCTGGATTTTTCTGGTAATTTCGGCCATCCTGGAACGGATTTAATAAAATGCGACTGGATTTTTAAAGATTGTTTACCGGCTTCGTCGGTGCTAAAATCGATAATTCGATAGGGGTGGGGATAGCTAACTAAAGAACCGGTTGTTATTTCATAAATGCCGTTTTGTTCGGCAATATCCTGAACGTGCAAATGACCGGTAAAGATTAATTTTACTCCGGCTTTTTCTAGAATTTCTAACAGTCTTGGAGCGTTTTCTAGCATATAGCGACGACCTAAAGGGTTGGTTGCTTGGCCGGGTAAATGTTCGATGACGTTGTGATGGATGGTTAGCAAAACTAACTCTTCGGTAGCATTTGCCAGGGCATCTTTTAACCAGTTTAATTGAGGTTCGTCTAGGCGGCCTAATTGTTTGCCGTCGGCATCGAATTGATTGGAATTTAAGCCTATTAATCTGACTCCGGGCAAGATTTGATGGCTGTAGTAGAATTGTTCCGGGTTATCGTAACCGCAGTGGGTGTAATAGTGGGGGAATTCTTGCCAACCGATAGCGCGTTCGCTCTTTTGTAAAACGGGTACGTCGTGGTTGCCGGGTATTACATAAACTGGATAGGGAAGTTCGGCTAATTTTTTGCTCAACCAAGCGTGATTTTCCGGTTCTCCGTCTTGAGTTAAATCTCCTGGTATTAATAAAAAGTCGATATTTAATTGGGCGAGATGTTCTAAAACTAACTCAAAAGCGGGTATGCTAACTTCCACCAGATGAAAGCGGCTGGCGCGGTCTAAAATTGTATTGGGGAGCGCTATGTGTAAGTCGCTCGCTATGGCAAATTTAAAGTTTAGTTTCATGGGGTTATCCTAGCATGAGAAGTGACGGATTTAATGTAAATTTTTGTTGCGAAGGAGGAACGGGCTTTCCTGCCCGTTCTACGAAGCCCGCTCAAACAATTAACCGCCATTCGCGGGCGTCGATAAATTGGGCTAAATGCCCTACGTTAGTGGTCGCCACCACGACTTCATCGTTCCCCGACAAAAACAAAGCCGCTTGTGCTGCCAAAATTACATCTCCATCGAGGGCCTTTGGATCGGCTGTTGGGGTGCCTCGCGCTCTAGCTTCCGCCCAAAATTCTGCCGCCAAAAGCATTGCTTCGGTGGTTATGGGGTGGTAGGAAAGCAGAGATTTGAGTTCGTCGAGTCGCCTAATACCCGCTTTCTTGCCCGCCCGGATTAATTCTCGCCGCACTTCATAGTCGGCTATTTCTGGGAGGATGACTGTTTCGCCTCTGGCGAGTAAAGAGTCTAACCAAAGTTGGCACTCCAGATAAGGAGGCTTCGCCCGAGGATTGCTGACCATGCCCAAGGGTCCTGAATCTAAAACAATTATTCTACTCATCGAAAAAATCGTTAATTAAACTAATTACGGCGTAGGAAACAACGGTCGATTGGATAAACGGTCTTCATCTATTACACGTTCGAGGTATTCGGCGGTTTCTTTTTGCTCTTGTTCGTCGCCTTCTTCGCGCCACGATCGCAACAACTCAATTGCCCCTTGATTCCTTTTTATCCGTTCTTCTTTAGATAATTTAGTAATATCGACTTCCTCCACCGGGGCAGTCGGCGCTTGTGGCAGTTCGCTGACGGTTTCTCGAAACAAGCGGATCGTTTTTAATAAGTTCGGCCAATACTCTCTGGGAGTTTGCATAATTTCCTGCAATAGTTCGACTATCGGTTGAGAAATCCGAGGTTGAGTCTCAGCAGTTTCTTCTTGGGATTTAGGAATTGTTGTCTGTTCTGACATAAGCTACCTCCTTTGTTTTTTTGGGTTTTTTTGTCGTCATCTATTATAACAGCAACTCTCAGAAACCCGGTTTTTTGAAAAAACCGGGTTTCTTAAGCAATACCTTTGCCAATTTCTTGTAGGTCGTGCGGACCTTCGTGGAACCAGACATATTTGTTGGGTTCCGCTTCGCGGAGCCCGACCTACTTGTTAATGTATTTTTGTTTATGCGAAGGTATTCTTAAGGGGCAGAATTAATTATTAATTGTTAATTAATCCTCAAAAGTTTCTATTGGTTCCCATCCTTCGGGAGTGCCATATTGCTGTAACCTTTCGCAGCGCCTCACATAAACTCCAGTGGCTTTATCTTCGGGATTTGCCTCTAATATTTCGCCAAAAAGCTCGCAGGATTGTTCTATTTCTCGTTCTTGATATAACTCAATTGCTCGTTCGAAGTCGGGGCGGGTTTGTGTTTTAAGAGCGATCGCCTCCGGTTCCTCTGCAGCGTAAATTTCAAACACCCCCACCGCCACTTTTTTACCCTTTACTTGTACCTTTCCTAGAAATCGATGACTATAAATATCTGGTTTTTTAAGCTTATCCATTGCTTGTTCGCTAATGGCGATACCAACTGCATAAAGTTTAGTTAAACCTTCGATTCTGGATGCCAAATTTACCGCATCGGAAATTACCGTACTTTCCATCCTTTCTTCCTCGCCAACGGTACCTAACATCAACTCTCCCGAATGCAAACCGATGCCGATCGCGATAGGTTCTAAACCTCTTTGTTGTCGATAAACGTTATAGAGTTGCACTTGTTTTTGCATTTCAATAGCAGCTCGCACCGCATCGTCGGCAGAGTCGGGAAATAAAGCCATAATTGCATCGCCAATATATTTATCAATAAAACCGTTATGCTGGCGAATAATCGGTCCCATTTGACTCAAATATTCGTTAATAAAATCAAAATTTTGTTTGGGAGACATCGCCTCCGAGAGACTGGTAAAAGAGCGAATATCCGAAAATAAAATCGTCATTTCTTGCTCGACAGAATCTCCCAATTTAGCATCGACAATACTTTCTTTTTGGAGAAATTTTAAAAATTCTTTAGGTACGAAGCGGGCGGAAGCAGCGGCAATTTTTTGCAATTCTAAAGTGCTAGCTTCCAAACTTTTAAGAGTTCTAAAAGCTCTTAATGCGGTAACTACGTTGCTGAATAATTTTTTAGCAGTTAATTCGGTTTTAGTTTTATAATCGTCGATATCGTAATCTAAAATAACCACATCTTCTGGCACTTGTCCCGGCTGTCCGGTTCGTAAAATAATCCGTACTAATTTATTAGCTAAAACATCGCGAATATATTTGACAACTTCCAAACCTGCATCGTCGGTTTCCATGATTACATCTAACAAAATCATGGCAGTATCGGGATTTTGTTCGATTAATTGTTTGGCTTCTCTGCCAGAGTAGGCGCTTAGAAACTGAATCGGTTTTCCGTCAAATTTAAAGTTTTGAAAAGCAAAGGTTGTCACGCTATGAACTTCCGGTTCGTCGTCAACTATTAGAATTTTCCAACAGTCTGAAATATCTGCGGAATTCGAGTTGGTTTCGTCGGCAAATTTAACCTCTCCATCTTCTGGCGCAAAGATTAATTCATCGCCTTCTGCCGGGGGAAAGATAAACTCGTTGTTATTGTTATCGTTTGGGGGTTCGTTAATAGGTCCTAACATGGTTAACTGTCCTTAATTATTAAGTTTTTACAATGATGCCCCAGAGCATACTTACTTAGATAGCCGATGGAGTATTCTTGGTATCTCAGAAACCCGGTTTTTTGGCAAAACCGGGTTTCTTGACCGACTCTCTAGTGACAGCTCCAAGTCACAACAAGAGCATTATAACTCAGCTTTGAACCCGAATCGGAAATTTAATCAAAAATTTAGTTCCCACCCCGACTTGGCTTTCGCACTTAATAGTACCTTGGAGTTTTTGCGTCACTAAATTATAAACAATATGCAGCCCCAAACCGCTGCCTCCTTGATTCCTTTTGGTAGTAAAAAATGGCTCGAAGATTTTACTTAAGTTTTCTGGGGGAATGCCCGCACCATCATCGGCATATTCTAAGATGAGTTTTTCTCCTTGTTGAAAAAAGTTAAATGTCAATTTTCCTGCTTCTAAATCTTGATAACCATGAACCAGAGAATTCATTACTAAATTGGTGACTATTTGAGAAAAAGCTCCGGGATAATTGTTAACTTTGAGGTTTTCATCGCCGTTAATTTCTATTTGATGGTTGGTCTTTTTCAAAGAACTTCTTAAAGAGAGTAAGGTTTCTTCTAAATATTCCATTATTTTAAAGCTCCGTTGGGCTTCGCTGGTTTGGTCGACTGCCACTTGTTTAAAACTAGCAATTAAATCGCCGGCCCGGTTGAGGTTGGTTAAAATCATGGTGCTGTTTTGCATGATATTGTTGAGAAAATTTTGGAGGTCGGAACGTTTCATTTGTCCGGTTTTATAGATTTCTACAAAGTCGGTGATTTTGTCTGCTAAAAGCGATGCGGCGGTGACTCCCAGACCGAGGGGGTATTGATTTCGTGGGCGACGCCTGCGACTAATCCTCCCAGGGCTGCCATTTTTTCTGATTCTACGAGTTGGTTTTGGGTTTGCCGAAGTTCCCGGAGAGTTTGTTCTAGTTCGGTGGCTTTTTGTTTCAATGCTTCTTCGGCGAACTTGCGATCGCTAATATCCTGGGCGGTACCGAATACTTTAATAACTCGACCAAAGTCGTCTTTTGCCGCTTGTCCTTTGGCGTAAATATACTTTAATTCTCCATCGGGGCGGATAATCCGAAAGTCAATATTAAAAGGTTTGCCGACGCGAAGCAGTTGATTCATGGCATCGTTCCAGGTTGGGAAATCTTCGGGATGAATTTGTTCTTGATGTTTCTGAACCACCAGTTCTTGCGCTTCTTTTTCTAAACCAAAAATTAGATAGAGTTCGTCGGACCAATAAAGTTGCTCTGCTGTCAAATTCCATTCCCAGTTGCCGAGGCGGGCGAGGGTTTGCGCTTCTTGGAGTTGGTTTTGGGTGAGTTGGAGGTTTGCGAGGGTTTGGGCGAGTTCGTGGGTGCGATCGCTCACTAATTTCTCTAGGTTTTGGTTAAACTCTCGCAACTCGCTATAAAGTTGGGCGTTTTCGAGGGAAATGGCGATTTGTGAGGAAAGGAGTTTGAGGACTTCGAGTCTTTCTGGAGTAAATGCCCCAGTGGCGAGGTTGTTTTCTAGGTAGAGGATGCCGGTGAGTTGGTTTTGGTGGATGAGGGGGGTGCAGAGTATAGATTTGGGTTTGGCGGCGAGGATGTAGGGGTCGCGGGTAAATTGCCCTTGGTTGGTGGCGTCGTTGAGGACGAGGTGTTCTCGGGTGCGGATGACGTAGTTGACTATGGTTGTTGAGAGGACGGAGTTTTGGGAGTTGAGGGGGAGGGAGTCGGTGACGGTTACTGCTTCGGCGGTGGCGGATGCTTGGAGGAGCCAGTTTTCTTGTTGTTTTAAGATGAGGAAACCCGTTCGGGCGCCGGCGTTTTCGATGGCTATTTTCATCAGTTTTTCTAACAGTTTCCCTAGTTGTATTTCCCCTGCTAAAGTTTGGGAGGCTTTGATGAATGTGGTTAAGTCTAGAAGGTTGGCGTTACCGCTAGAACTTGCGGTGGCGGTGCCGTGGATAGTGCCAGAGGAAGTGGGGGTTTTTAAGTAGGGATATTTGGTTTCTAATTGTTTGACTTTGGCAATGGCGCCCCACCGGGTGTAACAATAGTGGGCGTTTTTGATGTAGAGTTGAGCTATTTCTGTTCTGTTTAAACTTTGATAAAATTCGGGTGCGCGCTCGTAGGCCAGGGCTGCTTCTTGGATGTAGCCTTGTTTTTTAGCTTCAGAAATCGCACTCTCGTATAAATCCATTGCTGCTAAATTTTCTTCTAAAACTCGCGCTTTTTCTGCTTCGACTAAATCGTATTGCTGTAGGGTGCGCAATGCGCACCTTACAAATTATGTTTCCCGTAACTAAAAATGCTGTAGGGTGCGCAATGCGCACCTTACAAATTATGTTTCCCGTAA
>CAZUCT010000167.1:0-16018 GCA_964619285.1 uncultured bacterium
TCTCTGGAGAGACTGGTCTCTGCTTGAATGGAGAAACTCAGACAAGTAAGCCGACGAGGGCGTTAGAGAAAGTCTAAATAGTGATATTTGGAATCCCCGCTGCTTTAGCACGGGGAGAACGTCAAGATTTCCAGTTTCCGAACCAGTAGGCGACATAACAATAATTTCTCCAGTGGCAGTGCGATTAATTCGGTAATCCCGGTTTTGTTGGCAGAAGGCAAAAAATTGCTCTTCTGTCATCTCAATTGCCGGAGACATTTGTAGCGCTAAAGGAGTAGTTTTTTCTAAAATTTGACTCATAATTTTAAATTGAGAATTGCTAGCCAAAATAGGAAATTATAATAATATTTTAAATAAGGAAATTGGGAAGGAGCAATTAGCTGTTAGCAAAAACGCAATATTTTCTCAGACTTAACTTCATACTTTTTTTTTTCGAGTCGAATTGATAATTCAAAATCGAGCTCGTAGTAACCCGATCGCGTCCTCTTTCCTTAGATTCATATAAAGCAACATCCGCTGCCTGGAACAATTCTGCTGGACTGCCTTTAAGGTGAGGAACGATACAAGCAACGCCCAAACTCACCGTCACAATCTTCTGTTGAACCGTCGAATTAACATGAGAAATAGCGATCGCCTTAATGCGTTGGCGAATTTTTTCTGCCACCTGAAGGGCACCATTAACATCGGTATTAGGCAAGATAATGGCAAATTCTTCCCCTCCATAACGAGCTGCTAAATCTGCCGGACGTTTTAAAGTTTCCCCGATGGCCTTAGCCACTTGCCGCAAACAGCTATCTCCCGCTTGATGTCCGTAGGTATCGTTAAAACTCTTAAAATCATCGAGATCGCAGAAAATCAACGATAAAGGAGCAAATTCCCGTCTCAACCTGCGCCATTCTCGTTCCATACAGTCATCAAAATAGCGTCTATTGGCAATTTTGGTGAGACTGTCGGTGTTAACTAAACTCTTTAATTGTTGATTTTCTTTCTCTAACTCTTTGAGTCGCGCATACATTAACCTCAGTAACGAGCTGTTACTGCATTCACTAATTAAACTGTCGAAGGAATTGTTAAAATCTGTCATAGCACCCATATCCTTAAAAATTATTAATCCATTGTCTATATTTTTACGATCTCAAATTTTCTGCTACTCCGCAGTGACATCATTCAATCGATTGGGTAATTCTCATCATCCTAATAAAGTGACAAAATCGTTCCAAAAAAGTAACGCCATCATCATCATTAGGTGACGCTATCTTCCCGAGACTGTGATGGCGATCGCCCAGTCCATTTTTTGACCATAATCGAACTTCCCCTAGATTTTTTGAGTATTAGTACCAATATTAATTTACGCAAATCGGTACGATGGGGACTTTAGATTAGAGCTCGCGGCATTTTTTTTTCTTTATTTAAGATAAGAACTCGTTGAAGAATAAATTTTTCCGTAAAAACACATAATTTTAGTTTCAAATGGACCCGTTCAATTTCGATTTTTTGTATTGTCAAACTTCGGAGCATAGATACTTCTGTAAAAACACATAATTTTTAAACAAAATACAATTATCTAATCCTAATTTTTCTCGCTAAAAACACAGTGGAGCTATCAAGCAGTTGCGGTCATAATTGCAATTTTCTCATGGAATTGCCAGTACTCGTTCTGAGTATGAGATTAGGAATTGGGGAAAGGATCGAGAGCAGAATAGTAAACTAGGAAAACATTGAGCAGTTAATCTAAGGTCCCAATAATCTAATTATGCCCACATTTTTATTAGAAATAGGTACGGAAGAACTACCGGCAACCTTCGTCAGCGAGGCCATCGCCCAATGGCAACAACTAATCCCGGCCACCCTCGCAGAACAATACTTGACCCAGGACTCAATTAACGTCTATGCCACCCCCCGCCGCCTGGCAGTAGCGATCGCCGGCCTCCCCCCCAAACAACCCGATCGCGAAGAAGAAATCAAAGGCCCCCCCGCCAAAGCGGCCTTCAAAGACGGCCAACCCACCAAAGCGGCCCAAGGCTTCGCTAAAAAACAAGAAGTGGCCCTGGAAGCACTAGAAATTAGGCCCACGGAAAAAGGGGACTTCGTATTCGTCCTCAAAAAAACAGTCGGCCAACCCACCGCCGAGATTTTGAAAGAATTAGTGCCCCAGTGGATAAGCAAACTCGAAGGCAAAAGATTCATGCGTTGGGCCGACGGCGACATCAGATTTCCCCGCCCCATTCGCTGGTTGGTGGCACTCTTAGACGATGCCGTATTACCGATAAATCTCGTCAACGGTGGCGAAACCATCAAAAGCGATCTGCGATCGCGCGGTCATGATTCTTGACATTGGGCGATCGAATATGCTACGATTCTCAAACAGGCAATAACCTAGGGCAAATAGTTTCAGACCCTCTGAAAAGAAGGTATTGTTGTAGGATTAAAGCGATAGAATTTAAACGAAAGATCGATAAATTAGTAAGAAGATAAAAATGATAAAAATGGTTTTATCGCAACCGGGAATTAACTTATGCTGGGGTACATATCTAAACACAAATCAAATGAAACCAACAGTAAATCAAATAGAAAAAGATGGATATAAAGTTGTCAGAATTTGGCTATGTCGCTGGGGAATTAAAGGGCTATGGCATCAAGAATATATACCCGAACAGCCAAATTCAGCCCTTGACTTAGATAATTTAAGTTTATTTTTGCAAATGTGTCATAAATTTGACATTAAAGTAATTTTGACTATAATTCCTCATGCCCACTTTCTTACGATTTCCCGCTATGAAGTTGAAAATCCGCAAGATGCTTGGTTAGGGAATCCATTTAGGAACATTTCTAGAACGCCTTATCAATTTTTCAGCGACGCCAAAGTTCGATTATGTTTTAAAAATTTCTTAGGTTATTTATACAAAATTTTTCCAGCAAATGCGCTACCTTGGTCTATTGAGCTATGGAATGAAGTTGATATGATAGCCAATCTGCCGGGGTGGTTAGTCGTAGATTGGCATAGACAAATGCTCAACTTATGTAAAACGCTAAATTCAAAAGTGTTATTAACAACTAGCACTGCTGTGCCAGATAGCCTTTCAGACTTGTTTAGTTTAGATTCTTTGGATGCTATATCATTACACAACTACAGATTTCCTTATTCCAGTGCAATAGCAAATCTTTGCTATTGGAAAAATAGTTTATCTCGATTTGGCAAACAGCTTTGGTTAACTGAGTTTGACTTTAATTCCCAAAAAGCAATACGAAACGCTGAGTCGAGAACTTATCTTCAAACTGCTCTTGTAGCAGCACCTTGTCTTGGGTATCAAATAGGACCATGTTTTTGGTGGTGGGAGTCAACGTTGGGTCATAAAATTCTACCTCAGTTAGCCCTATCTAAAGTTTGCCAATGGTTAACTACACATCAAAATCATCATTTAGTTGATTTAATTACTGCTAATTATTGCGATCGAGATCAAGATACCCAAATTAAATCGCTTAATTTTTTAGGTAAAACTAGACGTTATCTTGTAAGAAAATTATTTCACAAAACTATTTCTTTATTTAGTAGTTGCAATAACATTTTGGCATTACAATCGGGCAATAATTTTTTAGTTTTAGTAGAAGCATCAAAAATAAATCCAGTCTATTTAAGATTTAAGAAAAAAGCAAAATTTTCAGGAATATGTTATAATTTATTAGACGGGCAAACTTTGACAGCCTCTATTTTTAACAAAGATAATCAAACTTATTGGTTAGCACAATGCGTTCAAATTCTTATAATTCAAAAAAAGTAAATTTATTTTTATTGTGTTTTGCTGGTCTAGCTGAAATTGTTGAGTTGGAATTAAAAAGCAATCAGATTAAGGGAAAAGTTATGAACAAATATAAACTGCGGGATCACGATCTTATTATCTGGCATGGTTTTAATACAGACATCACAAAAATGAAAAAATTAAGAACTGTAGAAGACATTTTTTATCCTCTCAGTACTAAACCGTTTCATTTAGCAAAGCTAGGTGATTTAAAGAAAAACTGTAAGATCGATATAAATTTATTTCGTAGTACTATTTTTGATTCCATTAGCCTAAAAAATCTCTTGTATGGTAATAAATCAAAAAAGAAATCTGTTAGCTATATTTCATTTGTGAAGCAAGATATAGATCGTGGGGCAGGGAGAAAAGCGGTAGCAGGTTATTTGAACCAAATTTTTGCCGTGGCATTTCCTAAATGGAAATGTAAAGATCCAGCAGATATAGAATGCTGGGGATTTTGGATTAAAGATCGACTTTTTTTAGGGATTAGGATTACTTCGTCCAGTATCCGTGCTAGAACCTATAGAAAAGAGGAACGTAAAGGTTCATTAAGACCTACAATTGCTGCTGCAATGGCTATTCTTTCAAATCCTAATCCTTATGATAAATTGATTGACCCCATGTGTGGAAGTGGGACTTTATTAATTGAAAGAGGATGTTTAGCACCATACACTTCTCTTTCAGGCTACGATCTAGATTCTAATGCCACTCGTTTGGCTATAGCGAACGCAGCTAATGCGGGAATAAAAAATATTGAGATAAAAACAGACGATGCCACAAATTTGCCTGTCGAAGATGCTAGTTTTAATTGTCTAATTTGTAATCTGCCATTTGGCAAAAATTTTGGCAATCGCCATGCTAACTTAGAGCTTTACTATAGATGTTTAAAAGAATGGTCTAGAGTAATAGAATTAGGTGGGCGTGCAATTTTACTTACTTCTGACACTGAAAGCTTCGAGCATGCACAAAGAAAGCTGAGTAGTTTATGGAAAATAGAGAAACTACTTCGATTTAAAGTGTTGGGAATATGGGCTAATTGCTTTGTTTTGCATAGAATTTAGTCTGAAGTTAATAAACATTTTGCATCAGTCTAATAATCTGTTGAATTAATTATGGAGTAGTTGAATTTATGAGCAAAATTGCACTTATTATTGGGGCAAGCAGCGGTGTAGGAGCAGCCTGTATGAAGCAACTGGCTCAAGCAGGGTATTCTATAATTTGTGCTGCAAGAAGAGTAGGTCGGATCCGAACTCAGCTTGTTGGACTTCCTGGAGAGGAGCATTGCCACGAGGCGTTAACCCTTGATGTTACCAGTAGAGATGATATTGATGGATTAGTTGCTGACTTGGTCGCTCGCAACAGAGTGCCGCACACTATAGTGTATTGCGCGGGGGTTAATCAGTACGGATTGATTCAGGAATTTGACAAAGATGCTTGGGATCGAGCTTTTGCAGTTAATACAAGGGGAGCATTCGATGTGTGTGCTGCTTTTGTTCCTCATTTGTCTAAGGGAAACTCCATTATCATAGTTGGTTCTACTGCTGGATTGGAACCCTTTGAGGGCGGAACAATTTACTGTGCTAGCAAAGCTGCCTTGCACGCTTTTGCAGTAGCTTTGCGCAGAGAAGTGCGATCGCAAGGAATTAGAGTATGCTTAGTCATGCCCGGGTCAATTAATACAGAGCTTTGGGATGTCGAGCGTCCAGATGTTCAAGATTTGTTATCGGCTGAATCTGTTGCTCAATTAATTACTGCCGCTGCTCTCACACCAGAAAAAACAGAGATTAGTGAAATTGTGATTCGACCGATTATCGAAAGTTAACTTCATCACTAGATTCTATTTTGAATAAACCATCACTCTTATTCGTTTGTAAATTTCTTCCATACCCACCCAGAAGTGGGGCTGCTATTAGAAATTGGGCAATTATTCGCAAACTGTTTAAGCATTATGAAATTACTTTAGCAGGGTTTCGTCATCCTTTTTGGCCGGTAGATGATTCAGTTCTTAATCAGTATGTACATGAGATTCTTGAAACAATTTGGCAACCCAAAGCCCACTTTAGAATTACTCAAAATACTTTTAAAGGGTTGCCTATTAGCATAGCTCGATTCGCCGATCCAATATTGTGCAAAAAAATCGAGACTTGGCAGGAAAGCAACAAGTTTCATCAAGTTCATGTTTCCGAACTAGCTTCGGCAATTTTAATTCCTAAAAATTCAAATATTAATGTATATGATGCTCATAATGTTGAAGCTGATTTGTGGCAACAGGCTACTTTGAAATCACCATTATGGTTACGTCCTGTATGGCAATGGGAAGGAACTAGAATTGCTAACTTTGAAAGAAGGATTATTAAAAAGTCAGATAAAGTCACCTGTGTTAGCAAAGAGGATTTCAAAAAAATCCGCTCTTACTCCGATAGGAAATCAATTATTGTACTACCTAGTGGAATCTATCTGCCTGCAAAAGCTTCTAAATCTGAAGATAATTTTAATTTATTGTTTGTTGGACAAACTGGATGGCACGCTAACGATCGCTCGTTACGTTGGTTCGTTCAATCGATTTGGTTGACAATTAAACAAAAGTTTCCTCAAGCAGAGCTAGCAATTGTCGGCGGAAAAGCCAAAAGAGAGTTAAAACAGTTAATCCAGTCTTATCAGGGAATTGGTTTGTATGAGAACGTTGATTCTGTTGAACCTTTTTTTCAGTGGGCTAATGTAGCGATCGCACCATTGCTTTATGGAAGTGGGACAAGTTTAAAAATACTAGAGTATGCTGTCCATCGACTTCCAATAGTGTGTACCTCGGCAGCCATTAGAGGCTTGTCTTTTGATTCAAAGTCGGTTTGGATATCCGACAATGCTGATGATTTCGTTTATAATCTCAATAAAATTTGGTCTAATCCAAATCAGTCAGCGCAAAAGGTGAAACATTGTTATAAAATTGTTAAAGATTTTTATATCTGGGATGTTACTTTAAAAAATCTTATAGGAAATGATGAAAATTCTTGTGCTTACTCCTTCTCCACCTAATGAATATAACCGCATTAGGCTTTTAAATGAATTAAAAGCAATGAGTAACTTTGCGCAAATTACTTTGGTGAGTCTAGTGACCAATAAAGATGAAGCAGAAGATTTAGCCATAAACTCTTATTTATGCCAAAGAGTTTCTGGCATTAATGCACCTAAAATAGGGTCTTACATTTCCTGCTTTATAGCCTTATTTAAACAGGATTCATTGCGTTCTGCTTATTGTAATTTTCCAAAGTTTCATCAAGTGGTTTCTCAATTTGCACAGGAAAATTTTGATTTAATTTACATTAAAAGATTAAGAATGGCTCAGTATGCTAAATACTTTAAAACTGAAAAAGTTGTTGTTGATGCAACTGATTCTATGGGACTTTACTACGAGCGATTACAGCAGCTAAACCTTCGTGGTTTTAATACAATAATTACCAATTATGAAAATCAGATACTCAGTAACTATGAAAAACAAATAGCCAAATCTTATCAAATGATTGTTTGCTCAAAAATAGATAGCTCTTACATTGAAAAATCAGCTAATTTAGCTCCGGATACTATACAAGTTATTCCTAATGTAGTCGATTTAGCAAAATTTCAGTATCAACAACCTTCTTCTTGGAATAATGCGATAAAAATTGGTTTTTTTGGTGTTTTTTCAGCTTCGACAAATGAAGATGCTGCTTGGTGGTTAGGAACTGAGATTCATTCATATCTAAAACAAACATTCCCTTTATTAAAATGCGAAATAGTTGGTTTATTTCCATCTAAAAGACTCCTAAAATTACAGGTTTCAGGATTAAAAGTCACAGGTTATGTGCCTAATTTATCCGATCTAGTTTATTCATGGAATGCATTTTTATGTCCGCTTCGATCGGGTGCTGGTGTAAAAAATAAAATTTTGCAATGTTTAGCTTTTGGAGTACCTGTTATAGCTACTTCTTTATCTACTGAAGGGTTAGTAGATATAAAGCCTAACGAGCATTTATTATTAGCTAATAATGTTTTAGAATTTGCGGAACAGCTTATTAGACTGAATAACGAACCAGAATTAGTTTTGAAGCTCAGTCAATCTGGTCGTCAATATGTTGAAAAATACTACTCTCTTGATAGTTTAGAGGATTGTATGAAGAATCTTTGCGATCGAATTATTGAAAACCAAATTTTTTGATTTCTTCTCAAAATAAAATATTATGAACAGAATCATTCTTGCTTATCATGGTATAGGCGAACAGCAATTAGAGTGTAATGTATCTTGGTCGCTCTTTGAACGTCAAATAAATTGGATAAAGACTTTAAATTATCAAACGACTTCTGTTTCAAATATTATAGAAAGAAATGATTCGCCACTAGATCTTGCCATTACTTTTGATGATGGATTAGAAAGTAGTCTAAAAGCAATTATTTGGTTATTAGAAAGAAATATTCCTGTTCTTTGGTCTGTTTTGGCTTTGTCTGAATCACCACTACATCAAGAACTTACTGATAAAATTGTACCTTTGAGTACAATCTCAAGTTTGTTAGCAGATTATCCTCATCTTGAAATTGCTTCTCATACTTTAACTCATCGAGACTTAACAAAAATACCCCTGGAAGATGTCTATAGGGAAGTAGAAGAAAGCCGCGATCGCTTACAAAATGAGTTGCAAGTCTCTATCAAGTATTTTGTTTATCCGTTTGGTAAAACTAAGCACGAAGTATCACAGGTTGTTAAAAAAGCTGGTTATGAAGCTGCTTTCACTACTACTGCATTACCGATTAATTTGAAGCGCGATCGCTATAATTTCCCTCGACTGTGTGTTAACGAACAGCTTTATCCTGAAGAACGTTTGCGTCGCTTGTTAGGAAGAGGAGGTGGAACGTATCTTTTATTTGCTCATCATTACAGAAAGTTGTTCCCTAAAAAAAATGTATCAAATAAACTTTAAATTTTATTTCCGTCTATCCAACCAAAAGTTAAAATAAGAGCGAAATTGATTTTTCCAACTACTAGGCAAATACCCAGCAATTTTCAATCGCATCAAATCTAATAATTGTTCTAGTTTCCAAACAAAGTAATTAAAATATCCTATATAACTTTTAGTGAAAAGCTTGAAGCAATATTGCGTATTGATTATATTAGAAAATTTATGTTTGATCTGACTTTGACCGCGAGAAAAATCAAAGTACAATAATCCATCCTTTTCTAATTTTGGTAATATATGATAAATGAGCAATTTACCAGGCGCACAGTCAGCCCAATTTTCATCGTATGCCATGTGATAAGCTAAAAAAGAGTCTTTCTCTATTAAACCTAGTAAATGAGCAACTGGTTTACCATTATGAATTAAAAAAGCCACATAGCTGTTGCTCATAGAGCCAATACCGATCAACAGTTTTTTTACCTCTTCTTTTTCTAAAATTGCTTGTTTTCTACTAATTTTGTGACTTAACTTTTCAATAAAACACATTAATTCAAATGAGCGATCGTTAATCGCTTGAAATTCTATAGACCAGTTTCCTCGTTCGCTGAATCTGCGAGTTAAACGGCGTATTTCTCTTTTTTCTTTGCTGTTTAAAGAGGGTTTATTAATTACAAATCTAGGATTAAGCGAAACTTCGCTGAAAGAATTAAGGAATTTTTTTGACGACTTTAATAGAATGTTAAGTTGATTATGACCTAGTTCAGACAGCTCTAAGATTTTGAATTTTTTAAGCAAAATAGATAATAACTGATGACCGTACTGATCGATAAAACTTGGTAGGAAGAGTAGCGAAGCTCGATCCATATAAGGGCGTCCCATCAACGTCCATTGATTTCTTTGCTTTTCAAGCAGTAATATAGCCCCTAAGCAATCTTCAGCTTTTGCCATAACTATTAACTGTTCTCTTTGAGGAAAAGCTTGACAACAGACTTTAAACCAAGCAGGACTATTAAATAGTGTTGCATCAGGAGAGTTTGACCATAGCTCTTGCCATTCCTGAAAATCTTGTAAAGATGGTTCTACTAAGTAACAAACTTTTAACATCAGTCTAACCTTTGCGTAGATAAAATTTGCTGTTAACCACAAAACCATCTATCTCTCGTAGTTGACAGAATTTAATTAAATCACTCATTTTGTTAATAAAGCCAGCTCCAGAAAAATTTAAAGATGTATTGCATAAAACGCTAAATCCAGTTATCAGTTTAAACTCTATCAGCAAATTATACAATTGCTGGTTTTCCCAAATATTCACTGTTTGGAGTCTTGCTGTATTGTCAATATGAGTTGCTTTTAGCTTGTCAGTTTTGACCTTTTGAAAAAACAGCATATATGAACTAGAACCTTCCCATTCAAAATACTTTGATACATCTTCCTCTAAACAAACTGGTGCAATAGGTCGATAACTTTCCCTTTGCTTGATTTTATTTAGCCTGCCACGCATTTTATCCTCAAAAGGAGCAGCTAAAAGCGATCTGTTTCCCAGGGCACGAGGTCCAATCTTGTACTTGCCCTGAACCCAAGCAATGACGTGATTGTTTTTAATAAATTCTGCAACTTGTTGATAATCTAAATCATAAATATCATATTCATTTTTAGCATTTACATTTTCTATAAATGTCTCGCCAGCATATACACTCCAGTTTATTTTTGCATTTCCAGAATAATAAAATTGTGCATCTATGGCTGTTCCTATTGCAGAACCACTATCATTTGAACAAGGAGGAACAAATACATCTTCAAATAAGCTACTATTTTTCCATTTGGTGTTCCAATCACAATTAAGTCCACATCCACCACTTATTAATAAGGGTAATTTTTTTGTCAAATTTTCTTTAGCAAATTCATAAAATATATTGAATATGTAATCTGAAGCTTTACCAGCTAAATTCTTAAATTCTTTGCTTTTAACACCAATATTTAAAAATTTAGACCAATGAAAATCTTTACTTTTTAATTGCCATATATCTCCTGAGTAATCAAGAATAAATTTAATAACTTTTAATTCATCTTCATTCAGATCGGAATGATCAGAAAAACTGGTCAAAGCCATCAGCTTACCTGCTGTGGAAAACTTAGAGCCTTTAAAAGAAAAATTATCAGCTACCCAATAGAGACAACTATATTTGACTCCTGGTTGCTTCATAACTTTTCCAAGATGTAAAATATTTAAGTTTTCATCTATTTCATAAAAATCACCCAATAAACCTTCCCAAACAAGCACGTAACAAGGTTTTCCTTGTTCAAAAGGGGACATCCCATAAGAACACATAAGATGAGATCGTTCATGGGATGAAGAAAATCTATTAACATTTTTCCCACAGAAAAGAGACTGTTCTGAAATAATTTTTTTCGGTTCAGTACCAAAGTATCCCGCTTCCAGTTCTGTGATGCTGAAGCTTGTTTCTGAACCTTTTAGCCATCCACTTATTGCTACTACATCAGGTGTCTCTTTCATGTAAGACATAGCATCTAAAACAATATTTGGTGTCAAAGATTCATAGCGTTCAAAAGAATTCTTTTCAGCTTCCAACGAAAAAATTAAAGCACCATTTTCCACTAATGCTACGCTACCGTCATGACCCGGTTTAAAAGATAATATTTTCATCAATGAGATTCCTTAAATAAGATTGACGACGATACCAATCACAAAAATTGACAGATAAATTTTTATCGTTTTGATGACTAATTAAACAGAACAAATTGTAATAAATATATTTCAAAAATAATCTACTAGGGTACATTATTTTGTCAAGAACTAAATCGGCTTTTCCTTGTTCTTTTAAACGACTAATAATATAGTCAGGATGAGTTTGCTCTGGACGAACATAATGATTACATCGAAGTTTATCAAGGTAAAGTATCTGCTTACCGTATTTTTTTCGATATTCAGCCTGAAGCATTACATCTTCATTAAGACTTAATTTTCCATCTTTATGACCTCTTGTTTCACAAAATCCTTCTAGTTCTTCATACACCGATTTTTTAATTAATAACTGTGCGCCTCCTATATAGTCAAATTTTCCTAAATGGTAATTTAAACCGCTTTTTCCTCCTAATAAATAACGATATTTTTTAGGAAGCAAATTCTGATATTCTGGAGGATAAATATCTAAACGTCCTCCAGCTAGATCGCAATTAGTTGTTTTGAGAAACTGCTCTAATACATTTGACCATGAAGCATTAGGAATAACATCATCATCTAGAAAAATTAGCCAAGGGGTAGTTGCCAATTTTGCACCATAATTGCGGGTTGCTGAAACTCCCCCAACTCCTTTTGCCATAAAACATTTAGCCGATGTAAATCTAACAGGAGGATGAATCTCATCGCCCACAACTACGATCTCATATAGTTTAGGATTACTTTGGCGTTGACGTTCCAATTCTTCTAATAGAGAAGACAGCACTTTAGACCTACCACAGGTAGGAATGATACAAGTAGCTAGAAGTTCAGAACTCATATTTTCTTTTAATCTAGGAATGGATCAAAAATTTTCAACACATTGATAGCAACAAGAAGGTAACTTTTTCTTGGGTTCTATAAAAGCCCGTCTCATTGATTGCATATACTTGTTGTTCCAGATATCTTCTTCATCTAAAATACTTCCATAGCTTTCTTGAGGATTCATAACACGACCACAGCTACCCATAACGCCTTTACTGTCAAAAGCCAAGTTTCTAAAATACCACTCACATCGTTTGTCAAATTTTTCAGATGATGAAAATACTGGTAAGTTAACTTGCGCTCGCATCTTATCTCGAACATAATCTTGTAACTCTTGGAGTTCAGAAATAACTTCCCGATTTGGTTGTAGTCTAGTCCATTGTTCTTCAGGAGCTTCAACTATTTGGAAATCAATATAGTTATGAACATCAATGGTATCTAGACCTAGTTCGTCGGCAAACTTAATAAAGCTTTTAACCTTAGATAAATTTTGTGTGCTTGTTACAAAACTGACAGCCACCTCCATAGGATGTTTATATTGTTGTTTTACCCTTAATAAATCTTGAACCGCAGTAACAGCCTTTTCAAAAAACTTAACACCAGTGTTTGTAACACTTTCATAATCTTCTGGATTATCTGCGTTAAGGCTTACCGAAACTTTTCTAAAATAAGGATTTAGGGCAAATCGTTCGGCTTTATCAGCATCCATCAAGACTCCACTGGTCACAAGATTTATTGTCTTGCGATACTTAGCCGCTAGATTAGCAATCTCAAAAAAATGTGGATTAGTCATAGGCTCGCCAACCCCAGCAAACATCACCAAGGTAGCTTCAGAAAATCTGTGAAAAACTTGTTCGCATAATTCAGGGGTCATGTACTTGCCCTTCTCATGTACAAACTGGAACGCCGAAGCATCCCCTGGTGTATGATGAGGACACATTTTACAGCGCAAGGGACATAAGTCGCTAAGGTATAAAAGCAGCCACAGGGGTCTATACGACAGAATAGGAGCTTTTTGACCGAGATGAAACTTTGCTTGATTATAGACCTGTTTTGGGGTAAATCGGTATTTGAGCAAGAGTTTTGACCATCTTGTTAAATCGTTTATTTTCATATTCAATGATTATGCTCGATAAACTTCATTAATACACTACCGTAAACTTAAATTCTTCTTCCTTCAACGGCACGAAACCTTTCCAGAAATTGATATTGAAGATCTAGGCCAGCCGCTACTAGCTATAAGCTAGTCCCTATAAAGGTTTTAGTTTTTTAACTAGGTCGTTTTTCAGGAAAACTTTGCACTCTAGAGCTATCTTAGCACAACTACAATAAATCGCAAGGATCTTAGCTCAAAATTTTTTGAGCTAACTAAATCGGGGGTTTGAGGCGATCGCTCTTTTCTATTTTAGATTTTGCTTAAGAGATTGCTTCGACTACTCGTTCTGAGTATGAGTATGAGGCAAAGAATTGCGGATGTAGAGATGCCCCGGGACGGCAGAATAGTACACTAGGAAAACCAAGCCAGTTAATTTAAGGTCCCAATAATCTAATTATGCCCACATTTTTATTAGAAATAGGTACGGAAGAACTACCGGCAACCTTCGTCAGCGAGGCCATCGCCCAATGGCAACAACTAATCCCGGCCACCCTCGCAGAACAATACTTGACCCAGGACTCAATTAACGTCTATGCCACCCCCCGCCGCCTGGCAGTAGCGATCGCCGGCCTCCCCCCCAAACAACCCGATCGCGAAGAAGAAATCAAAGGCCCCCCCGCCAAAGCGGCCTTCAAAGACGGCCAACCCACCAAAGCGGCCCAAGGCTTCGCTAAAAAACAAGAAGTGGCCCTGGAAGCACTAGAAATTAGGCCCACGGAAAAAGGGGACTTCGTATTCGTCCTCAAAAAAACAGTCGGCCAACCCACCGCCGAGATTTTGAAAGAATTAGTGCCCCAGTGGATAAGCAAACTCGAAGGCAAAAGATTCATGCGTTGGGCCGACGGCGACATCAGATTTCCCCGCCCCATTCGGTGGTTGATGGCACTCTTAGACGATGCCGTATTACCGATAAATCTCGTCAACGGTTCCGAAACGATAACAAGCGATCGCCTCTCCCAAGGTCATCGAGTCCTCCACCCACAACCGATATCAATTAACCAAGCAACAAACTACACCGACACCCTCAGAAAAGCCTATATAGAAGTAGATTCCCAACAGCGAAAAACCAAAATCAAAGAACAAGTTACCGCCGTCGCCGAACGACTAAAAGGAACTGCAGAAATAGACGAAGACCTATTAGAAGAAGTCGCCAACTTAGTCGAATGGCCGACCGCAGTGGGGGGTAAATTCGACGACGAATTTTTAATCTTGCCCGTGGAAGTAACGACGACAGTAATGGTAACTCATCAACGTTATTTTCCCGTATTAAAACCCAACCAAAAAGGCAGCAAACAAAAAGAACTTTTGCCCTACTTTATCACTATTAGCAACGGCGACCCCGCCAAATCAGACACGATCGCCAAAGGCAACGAACGAGTAATTCGGGCGAGACTGGCAGACGGTCAATATTTCTATCAAGCAGATTTAGAACAACCTTTAGAAAGCTATTTGCCCCAATTAGAAAAAGTCACTTTTCAAGCTAAATTGGGTTCGATGCGGACTAAAGTCAATCGCATTATTAAGGTTGCCAAATTAATCTCGGAACAACTGCAATTAAACCCAGAAGAAAAAGAAAACAGCCAAAGGGCGGCCTTGCTTTGCAAAGCAGATTTAGTAAGTCAAATGGTCTATGAATTTCCCGAATTGCAAGGAATAATGGGAGAAAAATACGCCCGGGCCGGCGGAGAACCAGAAGCAGTAGCGACGGCAATTTTTGAACATTATTTACCTCGCGGTGCCGACGACATTTTGCCGGAAACTGCTGCAGGTCGAGTCGTAAGTTTGGCAGACAAAATCGATACTTTAGTTAGCATTTTTGGTTTGGGAATGTTGCCGACCGGTTCTTCGGATCCTTTTGCTTTGCGGCGGGCGGCTAATGCGGTAGTTAATATTACTTGGTCGGCTAATTTGGGGCTGAATTTACATCAGCTTTTAGCCGAAGTTGCTGCAGATTTTATCAAAAACTATCCCGAAACTTCGGGGGAATTATTATCGCAACTTTACGACTTTTTCCTCCAGAGGATTAGGAGTTTATTACAAGAAGAAAAAGCTATCGATTACGATTTGGTAAATGCGGTTTTGGGAGATAACGATCGCGAATATACGGAACGAGCTTTAAAGGATTTATTAGACGTAGGCGATCGCGCTAATTTCCTCCAAACTATTCGCCAAAACGGAATGTTAGATAAAATCTACGAAACTGTCAACCGTTCGACTCGTTTGGCCGCCCAAGGTGATTTAGATAAGGAACAATTGGAACCGGAAAAAGTTGTCAGCCCGGCATTATTTGAAAAGTCCTGCGAGGAAGCTTTTTATAATGCTTTAGTTGAATTAGTCCCCCAAACAAAAGCATCTCAGGAAACGAGAAATTATCAACAATTGGTGGATGCTTTAGCAAACATCGCCCCCACCGTGAGCAATTTCTTCGACGGTCCCGAAAGCGTGTTAGTTATGGATAAAAATCCCAAAATCAAGGAAAATCGATTAAACTTATTAGGGTTGTTGCGAAATCACGCCCGAGTTTTGGCCGATTTTGGGGAGATTGTTAAGTAGAACGGGCATCTTGCCTGTTCTACGAACTTTATCGCTGAAGCGATTACTACGAACTTAATCGCTGAAGCGATTACTACGAACTTAA
>CAZUCT010000168.1:0-2726 GCA_964619285.1 uncultured bacterium
CTTATAAAGCTAGTTTAGGCTTTATTTGGCATTAAATTCTGTTCAAGTCCCGATACCTACTTATAGACTAATTTGAGCGGGAGCATCTCAATTTTGCATATTTATTTTCTCATCATGAAATTATCGAGGGGTAAAAATTACAAATATGGGATGCTCCCAATTTGAGCGATCGCCCAACTCACAGAGAGCTGCAAATCGTATTCTCAGAAACCCGGTTTTTTCAAAAAACCGGGTTTCTAGATCGCCTCTCTAGACCCTAACAAGATTACTCCCAATTCTCCAACTCCCCAATCCAATGTTCCAACAAAGCGGCAATCTGTTCCCGACGAGTTTCAAAAGTGGCAGCTATCCAAATCAAAATAATCCCAACTACCAAACCGATCGCCCATTTCAAGAAAGAATAAATCGAACCCAAAATCGCCAACTGAACGAAACCATTAACCAAAAAAGTCGCCGTTCCCACATACAAAAACGCCCTCACTCGCAAACCCAAACCGGCAAATATTGTCGCCAAACTAATCGCCCCCGGAATTAACCCCGTCCATCCAGCCTCAAACAAAGCCGCAACGCAAATCAAACCGCTTCCTGTTATCCGCCACAAATGACGATTTTCTCGATTTTCTTGTCGCTTTAAATTCGGTTCGACTTGGGCGAAATAAAGAATAGATAAACCCCACGGCGTGGCATAAATTAAACTATTAAGATTGCCGCCAATTTCTCCCAACCAAACTACCACCGCCCAATTAATTAAAACTACACTAATATAACTCAACCGAATTTGTCGATTTAACCTCGCCATCAACCCATAAAAAACCGAAGCGATCGCCACCGACAAATACCAACCATTACTCCCCAATTCAACCGCAAAGCTAGTAGCAATTAACCCCCCTATTGGCAACACCAAAGCAACCCGCCGCCAAGGTCGATTTTCCCATCCCCAATCTTGCCAAGGGGCAAAATAAATAAAGTAAGCAATTAAAGAAGCGATCGCCCCCGCCCAAGGCAACAATATCTGAGTCAAAGACAGCAAATTCACCACATAAAGCAGAATTGCAACCGCTTCTAAAATCCCCAAATAAACCCAAAATTCTCCAACCTCATAACTCCGATTATTCTTACCTTGAAAAATAGCATACCTGCTCAAAACTATCCCCGTTCCCAAAGCTAATAATTTACTGGAATCTATCGAGTATCCAGTGGCATTTATCAAAAATAAACTGCTAATTCCCCAATGACAATGAGCGATATTTTTAACTTCCTCTTCCTCAAATCCCAGATAATCTCCCAACCAATCGGCCAGCAGCCGGTAAACGTACATAACGCTTGCCCCCAAAGTCGCAAAAGCAACTAATTGTTCTCCCCTTGGCAGTTCTAAAACTTGATAAAACAGCATTTCAAACAGCGCCAAAGAAATGCCAACAATCCCAAAATAAACCAAAGGTTTAAAAGCCGCTTTTCGCCGTCCCACGCCAATAAAAATTAACGCCAAAGCAAAAGTAGTTAAACCCGTCCAGTTAGTAAAAGTATCTTGCCTTAATAAAGTCCCAAAAATTCCATAAACCAAAGGGATAACTTGACAAAATGGCGGCAAATTTTCCCTGCCAGTTTTCCGCTGCCACCAATCTCCTAAAAGTTGAGAAATTAAACCCAAAAACAGGTTAGCGATCGCCAAATAAATAACCGACTCCCCAGCAAAACCCAATATTTCTACAATAAATAACTCCAACCCCCAAGCAAAACTATAAGCCACCCTCTCAGTGGGTCTCCTCCACCCCCGAAAAGCGATCGCCGCCAACGTCAACCCCGCCGCAACAACACCAGTTATCGACGGTTGAACTAAATCTTGATAAACCTCGACCGAATGAACCGTCAAACCGCCCAACTCCAAACCGCAAAGAGCGATCGCCCACCCGTCCACGGCAGGAACGTAAACAGAAGCCAAAGGCGTATTTCTATAGATAATTACCGTTCGCAGCCACCACAAACAGTTAATAACAACAGCCACCACCAACAACCAATCTACATAAGACAACTCCGGTATCGTCTCCCACAACCCACAACCGATAAAACCCAAACCAAAACCTACAGTAATAGCAGCAGCAGTTTTAACTTGCAAAACCCGAGTATTAACTAACATTAAAACCGTTCCCAAACCCAACCCAATTAAGCGAGTTTCCGGCTGCCATAGAGTTAAAAATTGTCCTATTATTACAGCAGTAACCCCCTCCCAAATAATCCTTTCTTTTTCTAACCTTAAAAAACTTCCTACCAAAGTCAAACCCAAAGGAACTACCAACCAAATAGCCCCCCACTGGTAAGCAAATTTGCAAGTAAAATCGCTACAATTACTTAACTCAAAAACAGCGATATTAAGCCCCAACAAAACATAACCAATCCCCGCCAAAACCAAACCCATAAAATAGCTCGTAGTAATCGCTTCAGCCATTGAATCGTTCGTAGTAATCGCTTCAGCGATTGAATCGTTCGTAGTAATCGCTTCAGCGATTGAATCGTTCGTAGCAATCGCTTCAGCGATTGAATCGTTCGTAGCAATCGCTTCAGCCATTGAATCGTTCGTAGTAATCGCTTCAGCGATTGAATCGTTCGTAGTAATCGCTTCAGCGATTGAATCGTTCGTAGCAATCGCTTCAGCGATTGAATCGTTCGTAGCAATCGCTTCAGCCATTGAATCGTTCGTAGTAATCGCTTCAGCGATTGAATCGTTC
>CAZUCT010000168.1:2826-15927 GCA_964619285.1 uncultured bacterium
AATCGTTCGTAGCAATCGCTTCAGCCATTGAATCGTTCGTAGTAATCGCTTCAGCCATTGAATCGTTCGTAGTAATCGCTTCAGCGATTGAATCGTTCGTAGCAATCGCTTCAGCGATTGAATCGTTCGTAGCAATCGCTTCAGCCATTGAATCGTTCGTAGTAATCGCTTCAGCCATTGAATCGTTCGTAGTAATCGCTTCAGCGATTGAATCGTTCGTAGTAATCGCTTCAGCGATTGAATCGTTCGTAGTAATCGCTTCAGCGATTTCCTCCCGTTCTTTCCCCAACAAATTCCCGCCAACAAAAACCGCCCATTCAACCACAGCAATAACCAACAAAATCGCCGCCCAAACCCCCAAACTGAGACCGGGTAAAAAATAATCAATCCACGAACAAACAGCCAACAAACCCACAAAATGAGTCAGATAAAACAGATTAGCTTTTCGTTCTCCCCTGCGGCGATAAATTACCGTCGCTAAAATAAGAGTGGATGCCAATAAATTGAGCGATCGCATCAACGGATTTATTAACCCCAAATAAGTCAAAAAAGCACCAAACCCCAACGCCATCCACTCGCCAAATCTTGCCAATTCTTTTTTATCTCGACGGTACAACCAATCAGTCACCCAAACCATAAAAATTAAATAAGGCAACCAAGTTACAGTTAATAAACTTCCCTTAGCATTTTCCGCCCTCGCAATTTCCGTACCCGTATTAATTGCCAGTTGCCTTAATTCTGGAGGAATTAATCGCCCCACCGACGAATAAGCCTGCCAACCAATAATAAAAATAGCCGCTAAATCTGCCTTCTGCCAATATTGCGTCAGTCTATCTTTTAACACCCATAAAGCAATACCGCTAATAGCGAAAGCTTGCCAAGGTTGAGTCGCCACCGACACCAACCAACCTAACAATAATAAACCCCCACCGATGGAATTTTGCCATTTAGTAAAAGGATTGTTTGCCTCAATATTTTCCTGTTCTTGTTTCTGGTTGCTTTTAATTAAAATCCAACCGCTAATCCCAAAAGCCAATCCCAAAAGCGCCACATCCACATAAGCAACAAAAATTGCCCGCATCAGCAAAATTGCCAGGGCATAAATTACAATTGCTACTGCTGTTAATGGTTCGGAATTATTAGCTAAATTTCTGTTGCGAGAAAAAGTAATTAACGCCGTCCCAATTACCCCTAAATAAACCGCGATAATTGGAAAACCAGTTAATCCCCAACCCCATTGCAAATAACTCAATCCTAAAAGGTTGAATAAAAGGAGCGATCGCCGGTCAAGAAACCCAAGAAATCCGGTTTCTGAAACATCAGTTGAGTCTGGGTTTTTCTTAGTTAAATTAACAGTAATAAAAGTAAGGACAAAAGCAGCGATCGCCCCCGTTCCCCACTCCAGAAAATTCCCCCACAAACCCAAACCATCCATCGCCCAAAAATTCACCGGCACTAACAATAAAGTCACCACCCGCAAACTCTGGGCCGTCAGTCGCAAACCCGCCGCCTTACCCGTCCAAACCGCCGTCCCCCAAAAAGCAGTAGTATATGCCAGCAACACTAAATATTGTCCCGCAGCCGGAAACCTCTCCCACTGACTCGCCGCCAGCAACCCGGAAGAGACCACCACCATAAACAACCCCAAAAACAACAGCCACCGGACGCTAAGTTCTGCCTTAAGCGACTCCAAAAGCTGACTGACGAGGTTAGGCGATTTTTTCGCACTACTTCGCAAGCGGGCGGGTTGTCGTTCCTCCGGTTCCGGGGCAAACTCTTCTGTCGCCCGTAGAACAGGCGTCTCGCCTGTTACCGTCCTCTCCCGCCTCTCCCCTGCTACCGGTTGTATGACCGGTTTTTTCACCGGTTCCTGCACTGGGGAAGTCAAATATTTTTGACAAAGTTGCCTCACTTGAGAATCGGAGATTAAACCCATTCGCAACCAGACATCTAAACCCTCTAACAATCTCGGATTGTTTATATCTATGTTAATTAGCAAGTCGCACCTCCACTCCTGTCGAGTTTAAAGCAAACCTACCACGATTAAAGCATTAATTTTCTTTTTCGTCAAGCTTGTTTTAGCGATCGCTTCACCGAATAAAAAAAGGCTTTCACATGGTAATATTAATAATCGAACAAATAGGCTAAACTGCCAAAGGAGGGAAAAATCGTTTATAATGATGATGATGCTGAAAAGAGCATCGAAATAGTACAACAACAAATTACCGATCCAACAGTTTTTGTTGGTAGCGGTTGCGAATGGACCGGCACCGGAAGGGAACCACAGTGGAATAATCCTAAATCCCAAAAAGCCTACGACCATATAGAACGCCACCACGGTCCGAAAAAAAAGCCTAACGAACTTTTTGGCAGGGCAGGTGGGGAACGAGAAGAACAAGGACAGTGGTTTAAAGCAGAAACTTGGGTAGAAGCTGAAAAACTGACACCCAAACATCCAGGAAGGTACATAATTGACTTTAAAGTTCCTATAGGTCGAGTTTATTGTCCCGATGGCAGCATAGTTGAATCTGTTACCAGGGCTGTTATTATTAGAAATAAGGATGGAACCTTGAAGTCAGCATATCCCGTAACCGATAACACCGTTTTGAAATCTCAATGGAGGAGAAACACTAATGAATAATACTCAAAAATTTGAACTACAATTAGTAGAACCTTGGATTTGGGAAGGTCTCGAACCGCCAGACGATCCTTTGGGAGAACTTACCGAATTGGAAAACAGCCTGCGACTGTTTTGCTATGAATGCAATCATAGAATAGTCTTGAAAATCGGAGACGAAAGTAGAGAGCTATTTTTAGACCCTGACATAATTTTGGATTTAAACGAATTACCCGAACAAATGCGGGAACTTTCCCTCGGGAAAAAAATAGAAATAGACTTTCCCGAAAGTTGGTTGATTCTGAAGTTGATTCCCGATGGCGATCGCGTTTCCGGCATTCTCCGAAAGTTCGGTCAATCTTGTACCACCAAAGAATTTCAATTAGATAAGGCTCAAGTATTGGAAGCTTTCGAGAGTTTTCTTGAGGAATTGATGGAGATGGCGAAAGCGAACGGTTACATTACTCACGAACAGAAGAATCAATTTTTGAAGGGGATGGCTTATGTTTAAAAAAAAGCGATCGCCATCTCTAATTTTTATTGGTTGGAAAAACCAAAATTAGCCTAAACAATCTTTGTAGATGCATAAAAAATTCTCGGCATGAGTCGCTCCTAACTTTTGAATTTCTGGAGGGAAAGTGCTTAAAGTGGCAGTCTTTTCTTTAACATCGACATTGAATTTTTTGGCACCTTCCCTGCTTCCTCCGTGAAGATACACGGCGGCGGGCTCTAAATTCAGCCACATCCCCAAGCGCAGGGCGACATCGTAAGTCACCAATTCTCCCAGACGAAATACCTGATTAGTAACCGACTCCACCCACTCGTAAAGTTGCTCGAAGGTCTCAAAGCGATCGGATTGAACGTTATCTGCTAGTGCAATTCTCAATCCTTCTTTCAACTTCTCAGCCCCTAGTTGACATTGGTGGGAGTGCATTTTACCATTCGCCCAGCAAGATTCCCAAGCTCTCTTTTGCGCACTCTTCCAATCGAGAGTTCGATCGCCCCACCATTGAGCTTCATTTGAGTAGCAATCGCCCCAGTCTTGTAGGTACTCCTCCACCAATTCTAAAAGTGTTTTTTCCCCAGAACTTGGAGGTTTACTAGATGATGTTGTTTTTTTGCAAGAACTCATAATCCTACCTAACAATAAAAGCTATTTTATTATATAGAAACTTCTTTGTGGAGATGCAACTACGTTAAAAAACAATTTCCACTATAGTTCCAGCCTTAACAAACTGATAAATCTCATCAACATCCTTATTCTTTAAAGACACGCATCCCAACGTCCAATTAGAACCTTCATCTATTAAAATATCCCCTCCACTCGGTACTCCGTGAATGCCAATCTCACCTCCTATCGGCAGCGAAAAATCTATTTCTCCCCCTAACTTTGCCTTAAAATGTTTTCGCCAAGACACCGGCGTCGGATAATCTAACCAGATAAATTTTGACCAGGCAGGATGTGGGTAAAGGTCTCTCACTCGAAAAATTCCCTCGGGAGTTTTGCGATCGCCCTCATGCAACTTATCGCCCTTGGGATTACCGCCAAAAACTACAGGATAAGACTTAATAGGTTCCCCACCATAAAAAACCGTCAATCTATATTTAGACTTTTCCACCAGAAGAGAAACACTATCTAAATCCGTTCGATTTCCGAGAATTTCCGCCAGCGATCGCTCGTAATTTAACAATTGTTCCCCTGCTGTTAACCTACGAACCGATGTTTCTAACTCACAATTAAAACATAATAATGATGGTACATCTGACACGGGCATTAAAAATCCCCGTCGAGTTAGCACAAAGTAAAACGCACCCCAAATAACAACCCAAACCGTCCAAGATAACAAGCGTTGTTTTCTCTTGCTGGTAGTGTTGCCAACTTCTTTATTTTCCATAATCTTCCAAAACTATAAATTGACCAAAAAAATCAGGGGCAAAGTGAATGGAAATAAACTACCTGAAAAGTTTTATACCCAAAAACATTACCCCTATAATCGTTATTACTTTTTTTTAATCGATTGAAATTAAACCACCGCCTCGATAACCTCTTGGAATTGAATTTCATCCTTACGCGGATCCGCATAAACCACTCTCACATCAAAGCGATCGCCCACCTGCACCTGTCGATTAAACCGCATCGCCAACTCCAAACCCAACTCCTCAAGCAAAATCAACCCCAAATTACTATCCTCTCGCAACCAGCGAATCATCAAAGCCTGCCACACCTCACCAAAATGGCGACGCAAATATTCCAAAGCCCAATAACGATTCGTAAACCGTTCCACCGTCGAAGCCTCCTTAGCCGAAGGCCCCAGAGTCATCACCATCTCCTGCATCTCCTCCCGAGAAAAAGGCAAACTATCCCCCCGCAAATGAGCCTTAATCTGAAAATGAGCCAACAAATCGCTGTAACGACGAATCGGCGAAGTCACCTGAGCGTAAGTATCCAAAGCCAAACTCGCGTGGCGGGCCGGCATAATCCCCATTTCGCTGCGAGGCATACAGCGGCGCAGAGCAGAAGAACGCACCGGCCCCGCCGGCAGCAACATCAATTCTTCCTCTGGGGGCAACTCCGGTTGCGGCTGACTGCGATAAGGAATAGGCAAATTGTGAGTTTGACCGTACTTAGCCCCCACTTCCCCCGCCAAAATCATCATCTCTGCCACCAAAATTCGCGATCGCGAATCGTCAACCAACTTAATAAAAATCTCATCCCCCTCAACCTTAATCGTCGACTCCGGCAGATAAATAGCGATCGCCCCTTGGGACAGTCTCCAACGTTCCCGAACCTTAGCCCACTCGCTCAGGGCATGAATTTCCGGTTCCCCCTGTACCCCCATCTCCAACATCTCGTCCACATCCTCATAAGTCAGGCGGTAGGTAGGCTTAATTCTACTTGGGTGAATGCTGTACTCCCGTACCGCCCCCGTTTCATCCAAGATCGTTGCAAAGCTCAAAGCGCAACAAACTTGACCTTGGAGCAAACTCATCGGACCCGCCGCCAGCTCCATCGGAAACATCGGCACCATCCCCGTCGGCAAATAAACCGTCGTCGTCCTGCGCCTTGCTTCCAGTTCCAGTTCGTCCCCTGGAGTCAGCAAGCGAGTCGGATCTGCAATATGTACCCAGATTTTTTGTCGGCCATCTTCCATAAATTCAATACTTAGGCCATCATCTATTTCGCGGGTACTTTCATCATCAATCGTGTAAACCTTCAGATGGGTTAAGTCCAAACGATTAGCATCTGGATCTGGTGGGAGAGACTCTAGGCAGCTTTGGGCCACTTCTAATACCTTTGTTGAAAAGTGCGTTGGGATCTGGCTGCGTCGCAAAAATAAATTTTCGTGCGGACTCCATAGACCTAGATCTACTAACAGTTTAAACGCTGCATCTGCTGTTTCGGGCATCTCTAATATGGCCAAATTTTCTTTGGCCTGGACTTGATGGGATGCTTCTTCTGCATAGGCAGCATATCTTTCCAGGGCATCCAAGCGGTTGCGATCGCTATTGGCCCATTCCACCTCTTCTCCCTCAAGTCGACGTTTTATCTTCTCGACAAACTGTTCTAATTCCTCTTTCTTTTGTCTTTCTACTTCTATTTGATGTTGTATTTCTGCCACCTGAGAGACCGAACGCGGTTCGTAGCGATCGCCCTTTTGTTTAAAAAAAACCTTATCTTCCGCCAGCAAACTGTAAGCCGCATAGCACTGTTCGGGGGTTTGTTCTGAAAACAACAACATCGCCATTTCTACTGCATTAACCGTTTCTCCTTCTTCCACCAAAATTTCCCAAGCTACTTCTAAACTAGAAGGATCTAAATAATTTTCTACTTCCTCAATAAACTTAGAAATTTCAGAAGTTTTGTAGCTTCCACCTTCCACCTCATAGCTTACTTGTTTGGGAGGAATGCTATGGCTTTGACCGTTTGCTTCTACCACCACCCAATTTTTTTTGCCGTCCGGGCGATCTGCTACTGCCAGACGACGTTCTCCATGTATTCTAAATTCAATTAAGTTTCCCTTCTCCACAACTAATAATTAATAAATAATAATTTTTCTGGGAGCATCTCATATTTGCAAAAAAACTTTCTCGAACAGTTAACAATTGACAATTTACAATTGACAAAAAGCGTTTAACTCTTGGCTTTCTTCAAAATTGAGATGCCCCCTTTTTTCTTAAGATACATTCCTCTTTTCCCCATTAACAATTTTGGGTAGATGCCAGCCTTCTCTTGCTTTACACCCCACCCAAAATCCTCAATCTTCCAGCCTTTAATTGCTACTTTCTCTATTGACATAAGGCAACAAAGCCATTTGCCGCGCTCTTTTAATGCTTTTCGTCAATTCTCGCTGTTGTTTAGCCGTCAAACCCGTAATTCGCCGAGGCAAAATTTTGCCCCTTTCCGTTACATATTTTCTCAGTAAATCGACATCTTTATAGTCGATTGGTTGTCCCGGTGTTATTGGTGATACTCTACGACGAAAGTAAGCCATTTTCCTTAGTTTTTTCCTCAATATTGGACTTTAATTTTTGCTTATTTCTGCTTATTTCTGCTTATTTCCAGTTACAGTTTTTTAGCCCGTGCTGTTTTGTCAAGAAGAGAGAAAATTTATTTCCCAACCGCTTATTGCTTTGCCATTAACAAGAACGCAATTAGCAATTAGCAAAAAGCAAAACGCTTTTTGTTCTCTTCAAAATTGCGGTGGAACCTATTTAGTTTCCTTGTGAACCGTGTGTTTGTTGCAATGGGTACAGAACTTTTTCAGTTCTAATCTGCCCGTCGTGTTCCTACGATTTTTGGTTGTCGTGTAACGGGAAACCCCTTTGGAGCGCTTATCCGTGTTAGTACGACATTCCGTACATTCCAAGGTTATTATTAATCTGACCCCTTTAGCCATAATTCTAAAAAATTTCAGTGGTATTAGACACAAACAATTATCTTCTCATATATTTTCGTGTTTTGTCAATCAGCCAGCGAACTTTTAGATCCAAAGAGTAACCCCGCATGGCCCCTATTACCAGAGTTTGACTAACTTGGTCGTGGAAGGCCTGCTGATACCTGTCCGTATCCACCAAGGCCACCACCCAGTCCAAAAATAAAGGTAAAAACAGCAGCAATACGGCAGCATTACCCGAAGTCAGACCCGTTACTCCTCGGACTGCCAGGGCAGCGGCCAAGGCCAACATCCCTTCCCGCTTGAACAATTCTACGATACCCGGCGTCCTTTGATATCTAGCGTCCATAACTTTTAGATTTAAGGCCCACCGTCCCAGACTTTGGCCTTGATTTTTGGCCACTAAAAATACTCGCAGGGCCAACCAAAACACTAGAAAAACCAGCGTACCCAGGAACCAATTATTGCTCAATAGGGCGCTTAGGAGCCAAATTACTCCTGTATCTATGCAGAATGCTGCCACCCGACGAGCTAGCGGAGCTCTTGGCAATTGCGTAACTATCTCATAACTCATGGCCGAGAAAAGCCTCGTCTCTTTACTATTTTTCTTATTATTTTAGGTTAATTGCCGCTCTGGAATTTGGCATCTAACTATTTCAGGCCAACTCTTTTTAGGCCCTAATTTTAACTACTTAATTGGAAGAGCGATCGCTCTTTCTTTACCCTTTAATTAAATTTTAATTTAATCTAGCTCTTAAACCAGGGCGATCGCCCGTTCATAAAAAGCGTCCCGCAACTTTTTTTTTAGGAATTGAAAGGATTTTCTCCAGATCCCAACTGTGTTTTGCTTCTTTCCAATTGTTCCCATAAAGCCTCTATTTCCGAAAAAGCAGAGCCCAGACCTATTTTGCCATTAGTTGCCAAAGCGCTGATGTAACCTACTCTAGTGGCAAATTCCTGTAGGTTAGCGTTAAAAGCCAAGTTTTCTGGCTTTACTTCGCCATAATACCGACTTTTAGAAAAGAAAAAATTATATTTATCAGACATTGTTATAACCTCCTCTTTTACCTTTTTTTTACTACTTCTTTAATTTTACTTTAAATTTTCTTAACCTGCAAGCGATCGCCATTATAAAAAAGCGTGACGGCGATCGCCTTAAGCTCTACCACCCTTTTTTTCTTCAAAAAATCTGTAACAAAAAAAACATTCCCAGCATTTTGTGCGAACTTATTCAGAACTTTTGCCACAAAAAAAATTACGTCAAATACCACATTCAGTAAAATCTGCTCGATTTTACACTGCCCAAAGAGAATCAACCAACTCTCCTTCAATCACCCTCAATGGTGAAAATCTAACTACAAGTAGAAATCAAGCGATCGCTATTCCGTTTAAAATAAAACATAGAAACCAATTAACCCGAAAACCCTCTGATTACAGCCAGACTAAAAATATGGACATTCGCTTTAATATAATTCGGCAAAATCAAAACCACTCCCCACAAATTCAGACCTACACCCTCAACGTCGATCCGGCCAATACCGTACTCGAATGCCTCAACCGCATCAAGTGGGAACAAGATGGAACCCTAGCTTTTAGAAAAAATTGCCGCAATACCATTTGCGGCAGCTGTTCCATGGGCATTAATGGCCGTTCTACCCTGGCCTGCAAAGAAAACATTGGCAGCGAACTCGCTAGATTAGAACGTATTGCTAATTCTGCATCTGGAGCCAAACCAGCAACTACTCCAGAAATTACCATCGCCCCTATGGGCAATATGCCGGTAATTAAAGATTTAGTAGTAGATATGACCAGTTTTTGGGATAACCTCCAAGCAGTAGAACCTTATGTTAGCACCGCCGCCAGAAAGATTCCCGAACGAGAATTTCTCCAAAGTCCCGAAGAACGGGCTAAACTAAATGCCAGCGGCAATTGTATTCTCTGCGGCGCTTGTTATTCCGAGTGTAACGCCCGGGAAGTTAATCCACAATTTGTCGGACCTCATGCCCTCGCTAAAGCATATCGAATGGTGGCTGACAGCCGCGATGAAAAAACTTTAGAAAGGTTAGAAAAATACAATCAAGACACTCAAGGAGTTTGGGGTTGTACTCGGTGTTATTATTGTAATTCCGTTTGTCCGATGGAAGTAGCACCGATGGACCGAATAGGTCAAATTAAAGAAGAAATTCTCGATCGCAAAGATAAGCAAGATAGTCGTTCTATTCGCCACCGAAAAGTCTTAATCGATTTGGTTAAACAAGGGGGTTGGATTGATGAAAGAAAGTTTGCCTTGTTGGTCATTGGCAATTATTTTCGCGACCTTAAAGGCTTGCTTAGTTTGGGGCCTGTCGGACTGCGAGTTTTATTATCGGGTAAGTTTCCTCTAACTTTTCAACCTTCAGAAGGTACCGAAACGGTGCGATCGCTTATTGAATCCGTTCAAAAACACGAACAACAATTGCAAAAAAGTTAGCAGAAAAAAGTTTTTTATTTGATAAAATAAAGATCTTTTTCAAATATCTTTATTCGGCAACGCTATCAATAATTATTCACCAAATTAATGCTTAAGATGGGGAGCATCTCAATTTTGCATATTTATTTTCTCAATGAAATTATCGAGGGGTAAAAATTACAAATATGGGATGCTCCCGTTTGTTTTATTGTTATTAAGAGAATTTTTGACTCACCAGGATTTTTTTACTTGGCAAAGATAGTTGGCGTTAAATTAATTTTCCAGAGCCGAAAAACCCGGTTTTTTCAAAAAACAAAAAAACAAGAAACCCGGTTTTTTCAAAAAACCGGGTTTCTGAATTTTGCACCTTTAACGTACTTTTAAACTGTACTTACCTCGACCGGTATTATCGTAAGAATTAACGATGATGCGATAATTGCCAGTCATATGTAAAGTTATTTTCAGTTCGGAATTGGAATTTTCCTGGCTGATATCGTCGTGTTCTTGAAGTAATTTATTTTCGGGCGTGAAAATAGCCAAATAAGTATCAAAATCTAAACTTTCTAGAGTAATAGTTACTTCCTGATTCTCCGTAGCTTCAAAGCTATATTCGTCGTACAAACTGCCATCGGTGGGAAGTATGGCGTCACCTTCTTCGAGAGTTCCTTCCACTTCCAAAATGGCCTCTGAGGTTTCCGGGGAAGGGCTAACTTCTGGAGAGGGGCTCGCTTCTGGGGAAGGGCTAACTTCTGGAGAGGGGCTCGCTTCTGGGGAAGGGCTCGCTTCTGGAGAGGGGCTCGCTTCTGGGGAAGGGCTAGCTTCTGGGGAAGGGCTAGCTTCTGGGGAAGGGCTAGCTTCTGGAGAAGATTCTTGGGCCATAAAAAACTCAGTGGAAATAGGAGCTTGACTTTCTTGGCCCTGCCTTGTCAAAGAAAAGGAGACCTTTGGAGAGACAATTGAAGTCCCGAAAATAGCTAGTAGGGCAAAAAGAGCGATCGCCCAAAATCGAACATTACGCATTTTTTATCTCAGTTTGCTTTCCATAGACGTTGACACGACATGGCATCGAAGACAAAGTGCTTCAATTGTGCAGCCTCTCTAATGCCTGCTATGGAAAGCAATCTTTGGCATTGCGAGCATCCTCGATCCAGGCCTAAGACCCGATTATGCCACAACTTACGTTGCTATCTCAAATCTTCTTTCTTCAATCAACCCTTAATAAATAGTCACCGCGACCTTTGCGATCGTAAGCATTAACCAATATCCGATAAGAGCCATCTTCTGGTAAAACCACTCTCAGAAAAGAATTATTATTAGACTCGCTCAGGTCGTCATTTTCTCCGATCGCATTACCATTGGGACCAAAAATAACTACATAAGGATCGAAATCAGAACTTTCTAATCTAATCGTTATCTGCTGACCTTGCCTACCTTCAAAAGTATATTCATCGTAAAGACTGCCATCAGATTCTAATACCGAGTCCGATGGTTCCAGGGTTCCGACTTCGTTCAAAATCGATGTTTGGCGATCTAATAAAGACCTTAATAAAGAAGGAGAAGAAGAAGAAGAAGAAGAAGAAGAACCATAACCAGCCACAATCCTTAACTTATAATCTCCCGACTGACCTGCCTCGTAGGAATTAGCCAGTAATTTATAAGTGTCATTTTCGGGCAAGGTAATCGTAATTTTCGCATTTCGCTCGCCCCCACTATCATCATCTTGAGCCAGTTCTCGGTTACTAGAACTCAGCAAAATTAAATAGGGATCGATTTCGCTGCTGGTCATCTCAATAGTTATTTGCTGACCTTCTTTACCTTCAAAAGAGTAGAGGTCGTAGTAGCTATTATCAACAGGTAAGACTTTTGAATCTCCATCAAGAGTTCCATCTACTTCCACAGAAGGTTCGATGTCTAGTTTTTCCGCATCTTCATCATTGAACAGAGAATCAGAAGTAGAAGCTACCATCGGAGCCCTTCCTTCTCGAACTGCTTGGAGGAAATCCGGTACTCTGTCCGCTGAAATGGCAAAACCAATACCAATATTACCGCCACCGCCACCGCGAGTAAAAATAGAAGTGTTAACTCCAATTAATTCTCCATTGCTATTCAGCAGCGGGCCACCGGAATTTCCCGGATTAATGGCCGCATCGGTTTGGATTAACCCTTCATCGCCATCGATACGACTGACTATTCCTACAGTAAAAGTCCCTTGAAATTGACCGAAAGGGTTGCCAATGGCAAAAGCTCGCTGCCCCACTCGGATGCTATTGGGAGGGGCGATGGGAATAGTTGGCAAATTTCTTTCTCCTTCAATCTTGAGGACTGCCAGATCTAGACCGTTTTCTCCAAACCCTACGACCTCAGCGCTTACTTCTCTGCCATCCGCCAGGGTAACTGTTACCGCGCCACCTTCGGAGACAACGTGGGCATTGGTCAGCACTAAACCGTCCGAACTGACGATCGTACCGCTGCCATTGCTTTTTTCCGTGTCTATAGAGACAACCGCCGGACTGTATCTTTCATAAATGCGGATGTTGGTTCTTTCTTCAATACTGAGGGCGATCGCTCCTTCAATTGCCGTTGACGAGTTTCTGGTTAGCTCTGGCCTTGCCGATAATTTTTCTGTCTCTTTGGTAGAGAATGCTCTGGCTGGAATTTCGGCGAGCAACGAGCTAGTCATAGTTGCAGTTAAGGCTGTTGCCACTGCTAATATTCTCGTTCTGGTTCTTGGCAGAGGTTGAGAATTCATTTTTTTTACTAATAACGATCGATTATTTTTTGGGTGGGGAATGGGTAATGGGGAATGGGGAATAGCAATTAGCAATTAGCAATTAGCAATTAAGTAGGTAGGCAAAAATATTTGCAGAAAATTTTCCCCGTAGAACAGACATCTTGTCTGTTCGGTGTCTAATTAATTTGGCACTCCTACTTAACAATTAACAATTAACAATTAGCAATTAGCAATTAGGGACTTGTAATTTAATAAGATACCGATGTTGGGTGGAGGTTCGCGGCGCCCTACCTACAAGAGACTGGTAGTTTATTTTTGCACAAGTCCTTTAGCAAAATTGAGATGCACTATTCCCTCCCATTTCTAGTTTAATCACCAATTCTCTTAACGGGGATCGAAGGGTATGTTG
>CAZUCT010000169.1:0-15834 GCA_964619285.1 uncultured bacterium
AGCCATTAGCCATTAGCAAAAATCGTTAACTCTTTCATAACTTTAACAAACTGGTTTTACATAAAATTATTTCTTATTCCCCCGTAGAACGCGGCTACTGCCTGTTCCGTATGTAATTAATTTTGCGCAGGTACTTATTGTGGAAGAGAAATACAATTAATCGAAAGTTCGTTTGATCTACTTTTCCCTACTCTTGCCTCTTGCCTTTTGCCTTTTGCCTCGAAATTCAAGGCATTCGCCAAATTTTAACAGTCCAATCCCGACTGCCGGTGATAAATTGCTTGCCATCTGGCGCAATCGCAATAGAAGTGACTTCTCCTGCATGACCTAAAATAGTAGCCTCCGGTTTAGCTTCGCTAAGATTCCAGACGACGATCTTCCTAGCCCCACTAACAAGAGTCTGACCGTCGGGGGTGAAAGCTAGGGCATTAATAGCTTCCCAATGTCCTTCGAGAATATTTTCCTGGGTTCCAGTCTCAAGATTCCACAACCTAATAATACCCTTACCATCTCCACTAGCTAATAAATTGCCATTAGGATTAATCGCGATCGCATTAACTGGGGCAGTATCTTCTTTTAGAATTAATATTTGGTCCCCCGTCTTGGCATTCCACAAGGCCACAGTACCATCTTCGTTACCGCTCGCCAAAGTCCTCCCATCGCGAGTTAAAGCCAAAGTATTAACTGCAGCATCTGCGTCGCGAGTCAATTTTCGGTTGCCTCCAGGCAAATTCCACCATCTAATTAACCCATCCTCGCTACCGCTAACCAAAGTTTGACCGTCAGGACTAATAGCCAAGGAATTTACCGTACCCTCATGCCCTCCCTCGATAGTCAACATTCGGATGCCCCGTTCTAAATTCCATAGCCTAATAGAATTATCCACGCTACCGCTGACGAGAATCTCACCGTTAGGACTAATAGCCAAAGAGACGATCGCTGCCGTATGAGCGTCATTAAAAGTCCGTACTAGATCGCCAGTTTTCAAATTTCTGACTTCAATAGTCTTTAAACTACCGCTAACCAATACTTCCCCATCAGGAGAAAGAGCGATCGTGTAAATCCGGCCCTCCTTGCTGCTGAATTTTGTTTCTAAAAACCGACCACTAAGCAAACCATTAACCAGCACTATGGGATTGGCAGGAAACATTCCGTAGCGCCAGATGGCTATAAATTGAGAAACTACCAATCCCAAAACCAAAATACTAGCGACAGTGCCCAACTTATTTTTTAAGTTCAATAGAACTTTAAAATTAAACTTAGGAAACGAGAAACGATTGGGAGCTTTAGGAGGAACAAACCCCGTTTTTCCCGTCCCTGTTTTTGGTTTATCCTTAGGCAGTAGAGTACTTAGAGAAGTTCCACCCCCCGTAGAATGAGGCTCGGCCTCAAGGTCGGCAAGGCACTGCAAAATCATCTGAGTGCTTTGAGGTCTATTTCCAGGAAAAGGAGCCATCAAATAATCAATAATATTAGCCACCTCATTAGAGACATGAGATGCCGATTTATGCCATTGCAACTTTCCAGATCTGGGATTTTCTGGAAAAGCCGTAGGAGGTTTTCCCGTCAATAAATAAACAAAAGTACGCCCCAGAGAAAAGAAATCCGATTGAGGAACCGCCTTACCATTAGTTTGCTCTGGTGCCGTGTAACCCGGGGAAACAATACCCGTAACGTTTTGGCCTCCCTCCACTTTCACCATGTAAGTCTCAGACACCTCGCGGGCAGTACCAAAATCAATCAATACCAATTGACCCTGTGGCTTGCGCATAATATTTTGAGGCTTTATGTCCCGATGGAAATAATTTTGCTCATGAACCTGGCCTAAAATATCTGCTAGTTGTTTTAACCAGTTCACTGCTTCCTCTTCAGAGATTGGCTTGTGGCGTCGACCTTTCATCCAATCTTGCAAATTGTCACCTTCTATGTATTCCATTACCAGACAGTGCAAATGCTCGTCGCTGTCCTTAGGATAAAAAGTAAAATACCCATCGGGATCGACTGTAGGAATACCGGGGTGCTTGAGACCTATTAACACCTGGGCTTCTTGTTGAAATAGCTCGATGGCCTTTGGGTGACTTTTGAGGAGAACTTTCAGAACTTTGTGGCGCTTATCTTTTTGGTCTAAAATCTCATAGGTTTTGCCAAACCCACCACCACCTAGAATTTTCGTAATGCGATATCGCCCTTGCAGCAAAATTTCCGACCCACATTGGATGCATAAGGGCCTCGAAGCGTTGGCAGGGTCGTTAGGATTGGGGCAGTTGGGATTAAGGCAGTAACTCACTTCAAGCCAGACAATAAGCGAATGGTATTTTTGGGTTGGAATTCTTTAATGGAATTTGGAGCCTAACCCTAACAGGTATTTTAGAAGAGTTTCTAATTCCAAAGGCCGGGAGCGTTCTAGGGTTTTAACAGTTCCAATCGTGCTATTGAAGTCGGCTGCATCCAATATTTGCAGCTATGTTTTTTTTAATGTTTTCTTGAGTATTAGGATCGGTATGAGTTCTGAAACGGGCAAATATGAGATGCTTCCTAGTTAAACTAAGCCAGGCTGTTGCCAGCCCGACTCGTCTGCAAAACCGTGCTTGCTACTTTCACAGCACACGGCTCCTCTATTGCATTAGTTTAACATCCGGCTTTAGACGATTCGATTATTACTTCTTAGACCGTTTCTTTTTTTAGGTAGGCTGTTCTTATGAAGTTTAATCATCTGCAGGTCTTTAGCTGTTTTGATATCGTGGCAATGACGGTGTAAAAGTTGTAAATTTTTATACTCGTTTTTACCTCCTATTGCCTTTGGGACAAGATGGTCTATCTCTATTTTGTCTTCAGGCTGGAAGTGTAGTCCACAAATTGCGCATTTACCTTTTTGCTTCTGAATTAGTTTTGCTACTGTAGCTGATGTTTCTGGATGTTTACCTCTCCTGGCCGCCCAATAATATGTTTGGCCATCATAAGGGGATGAATCGCTATTTACCTTTTTATGCCTTTTAATTTCTGTTGAATTATGTAAGGCTAGTTCTATTCCATTTACATTAAAAACCCATTTTCTATTGTTTATGAGTTTAAAGTATTTAGCTTTTATCCATTTTCCAGTTTTTTGAGGATGTCTTCTTGAACACCATCGCCATAAGCGGTTCCATATTTTGTAATCAAGTGATGAAAATATGATTCTGCTTGTGACTCCGCTGTAGTAATTGGACCATCCTCTAATTATCGGATTTAGCTTACTTATTAAAGAAATTGCAGGAGCGCTTTTATGTGAATCAAAAACAGCTTGTAATTTCTTGTAATGAGTATACACCGATTTTTTACTAGGTTTAATCAGCGTTTTATACCCGCGTTTCTTGGATGTATGAACTTCATATTGACGGATGTTAAATCCTAAGAAGTCAAACCCAGGTTTCTCTTTTTCATGGTTGTTAAGAGTATGGGCTATTCGGGTTTTTTCTTGTTTTAGTTCTAAACATATTGGTTTTAACCATTCTTCTATGACTTTTCTTGCACCTAATACTACCTCTAAATTTTGGTGCATTATTACGAAGTCATCGGCATACCTTATTAAGGCTAATGAGTCCATTCTTTCTCGTTCGCCGCCTACTCTTCGAGTATGATGGCCTTTTACATCTGAATATGCCATTGTCCTTTTTGTTAGAGGTTCTTTTAGGGCATATTCTTTGATGGCTTCTTCCATGCCGTGTAGAGCTATATTGGCAAGTAGGGGGCTGATAACCCCTCCTTGAGGTGTACCTTCCTCAATCTCCTGGAATTGACTGTCATCTATTACTCCGGCTTTTAACCATTCTTTGATTAGTTTTTTGCCGTGATAATTTCCAATTTTCTCCAGCAGTGCCTTATGGTTAATTCGGTCAAAACATTTAGCTATGTCTGCATCTAATACATATTTCGGTTTTCGATTTATGCAAGAGTATATTTGAGCTATAGCATCATGAGCCGACCTGCCTGGTCTAAAACCATAGCTATTTGGCTCGAATTTGGCTTCCCATTCGGGTTCTAGGGCCATTTTATGTAAGCCTTGCATAGCTCGGTCATACATTGTTGGTATTCCTAGCGGTCGCTTTTCGTCGCGACCTGGTTTTGGTATCCATACCCTACGGGTAGGTTTAGTCTTTTTCTTAGTTTTCTCAAGTATCTTTACTAAATTGAATCTTTGTTTTGGTTTCAGGTTCCTGATTCCATCGACTCCGGCTGTCTTTTTGCCTTGATTATCTTGAGTAACCCGCCGTACAGCTAGCAACCTAGCGTAGTAGCTTTTGGTCAAAAGCTTTTGATATTTGCGCATTTTGCTGACTTCGCCACGACTGGATGCCTTATAGATTAGTTTTTGAAGCTTGAATACTCGACGTTCAATGTTCTTCCAGTTAAGTGAACGCCATTCTACGTCTGGTACTTGACTTACATCAGTTGCCATATCGTAGTCGTCCCATACCACGCTATCGTAAATACTGGTATCGTTTAGGTCTTTCCACTGCTTCTTATCGAAGTTGCGGTTATTCCTTTTAGACTTTTTACGGTACATTTTGGTCATTTTGACCTCTATTTACAAATCTTTAAGAATACAACAGTCAGTACGTCAGCTTATCACTTACATTACATAAGTGCATTGGCTTTTTACTGAATCCTTTCCCCATATAACCTGCTGAAGAAAGCAGATTTTTTACCTTGGATGGCTACCAGGATATTCGACCTATTTACCTGGTGTTATATGAGGGTTTATTCGTTTCTTAATTACCTTAATCGTCTTCCTTAGCTAGGTAAATTCTCCCGAAGAGGTCATTGGCTGTTGACATAGACTAACGCATATCTATGCCCGCCTCTCTGTCCCTTAGTATCCTTGGGCCTCTAACCTAAATACACTCTTAGTTAGGTTTCCCTAACAACCCTATTTCAGGCCGGTTAGACTAATTTTACGAGAGTTTTATTACCTTCTTGTTCATTAGCTTAGAAGACACGCTTGGGGTCAGTAGGGTGTATCCTAATTGTTGCCCCTTTTGCCCTCGCTTCTGGGATTGATGTCCAATCTCTACCCAGGGGGTCATGCAGTCAATCCAACAGCAGGACGAGCGGACTTTCACCGCCAAGGTAATTAAGTTTTTAGAGCCACGGGTTTAGTTCCGTATGTTTTGGCCACTAAGGGATTATTATTTAGGCATTATGCCCGTTTCTATCCCACGAATCGCACGCAGTTATTAATTAATATAGCAATCCTACTCAAGAATTGTAAAATTACTTCCCATACAGCAACCACCCAGAGTGGGTGGCCTCTTAATGGGGGGTAGTTTCCGTAGGATTGCTAATCTAAGGACAACAAAAGCCTTTAACCGATGCCTTCAATTGCCGGATGGAAGAAAAATGCCAATCCCAAGACCGTATATGTGGCCAACAGCAAAGCCCCTTCCAACCAATCCGAGCGGCCATCGGAACTAACAGAATTAGCCAGCAGTACAGCCACAACCACTGCCACTAACTCGAAGGGATTAAAGTTTAAATCCATTGGTTGTCCCAAAATATAACCGGCCAAAACTAAAACAGGTGCGACAAATAAAGCAATTTGCAAGCTCGAACCTACCGCCACAGAAACAGATAAATCCATTTTGTTCTTTACTGCCACAGTAACGGCGGTGGCGTGTTCGGCAGCGTTACCAATAATCGGCACGACAATTACCCCTGTAAATAAAGCAGTTAATCCCAGGGCTTCTGTCGCTTCTTCGAGAGAACCTACCAGGAGCTCTGATTCTACCGCTACGGCAATAGTAGCTGCAAATAATACACCAATCCACAACCAAGTATTAACTTCTTCGGCATTATCTTCTTCCGAGCTGCTGTCATTTTCTAAGTTGCCTTTTTCGTTTTCTGCCACTCCCACATCGTAAAGATATGAATGAGTTTTCATAGAAAATAGCAGGGTCATTAGATAAACAAGAATCAAGACAATAGCTACGGCTGCAGATAATTTTTGCATGACGCTTTCGCTAATTCCTATTGAGGTTACATCTACTGCTGTCGGCACTAAAATTGCTATTACTGCTAGGTTCATGGCCGAAGCATTTAAGCGAGCTACTACCGATTGAAATTCTTGTTCTTTGAAGCGCAAACCTCCTAAAAACATGGCAAAACCCATCACTAATAGGAGGTTACTAATTATTGAACCGGTAATACTTGCTTTAACAACGCTAATTAAGCCTGCATTAAGAGCAACAATACCAATAATCAATTCTGTAGCGTTGCCAAAGGTTGCATTTAATAAACCTCCTAAATTAGGCCCGAGAACTACTGCAATTTCTTCTGTGGCAGTTCCCATCCAAGCGGCTAGGGGGATAATAGCTAAGGCTGAAGTTATAAAGATAAATGAAGAACTCCAACCTAAAAAGTGTCCCGCCACAGATACGGGAATAAATATTAACAAAATTGAGAGGATGTTTCTGATATTTAGCATGAGCAATTTTTTACCTATTTAAACTTGTCAGGAATTGTCGGATTTTTCCCAATTTTTAACAAGCCAAAAATCTGATTATTTAAGAGTAGATTTTTAGGGGAACTAAGCTAGATTTATTCGGGAGCAGGTCAGTTTTGAAGTTTTCCCAAAGACTTAACGCTTTTTGGGAATGGGGAATTGTCCATGGGGAATGGTCCATCGTTCCCTTGGGGATTTTGAGCTTAACCTGCCACCGTTTCCTCGGGAGCCTTTCACCAGAGAATCATGGTTAGGATTAACAATTCCATCTTCCCTATTCCCTATTCCCCATGGACTATTCCCAAAAAGCATTTATTTTTTGGTTCTCTTCAAAGTTGACGTGCCACCGATTTATTCTGAAAATGCTTTTAGCTAAGATCTACTCCTAGAAAGCGGTCCAAGAGTTTAGAACGCCAGATAAATCGCAATAACAAACACCACAATAATGCGATGGAACCCAAAATTAGATAATCATTAACACCCAACAAAGATAGCTCAAAAAACTGCCGTAAGGGTGGGACTGCTAAGACGATCGCATAAACTCCTAACAAAGCTAGAGCCACTAGGGAATATCTCCAGTCACCGCTCAGAGGTTCTGCCCCCACCCAAGCGGTAGTTGGGGGTTTGAGGAAAGGAACTAAGAGCAAACCACATATTATCATAATTGTCACCAGGGCACTGCGGGGTACTGACAAAAACCGATGGAAGTTGCTAATTTCAAGGATTGTATTCTCGGGTAAGTGGCTGTGTTGGGCAACAATAGTTGCGATTAAATAGCCTAAATAAACGCCGAAGGCCACCAAGGTCAGACTCAAACTAGCGGGTAAGGTAAAGTGGAGCAGCGATCGCATCATGCTCCGTCGGGGCAACATCCCTGGCTTGGCCCACAAAGGAATGCAAAAGGTGGGAAAGCCGACAGAGATTAACGTCACCACTGCACTGTGCTTGTTAAGCAAAGGAAAAGTACCCCCCACAAATCCAGTGGCAAAGATTAACAGAGTGACGCAAAATACCCTAGTCATAAACAGTTTCAATACATCTTGAATGCCATTACGGATTCGTTGTCCCTCCTGGAAGGTGTAGGGTAGAGAAGCAAAAGAATTTTTCAAAAGGACAATATCCGCCGCGCTGCGGGTAGCTTTGCTGCCGCTTTCCATAGCGATGGCCAGATTAGCTGCTTTCAGACAGAGAACATCGTTAACTCCATCTCCAATCATTGCCACATAATGACCGTTTTCTCGCAAACTCTTAACCAGTTTTGCTTTTTGCTCTGGGGTAACTCGACCAAAAATTTTATTAGTTTCCGCAGCTCGAAGGAATCGAGCTTCGTCGAGTTGCTCCAGCTCCCAGCCAGCGATGGCCGATGCTTGGCCCAGTCCGGCCTGTTTGGCCAAAGCAGCTACGGTTTCGGGACGATCCCCGGAAATAATTTTAACTTCTATTCCTGCCCGGGCAAAGCGATCGAGGGTTTCCCTAGCTTCGGGACGTAATTCATCGTTAAAGCTAATGACTCCCAAAACCACGAGCTCGGTAGGTAATTCCGGCTGTTCCCAGTTCCCTTGCCAAATAGCAAGCTCCGGACTCCGGGCAAACAAAAGCACTCGCAATCCTTTTCTGGTTAGCTTTTGAATTTGTTGGCTTATTTCTTCAGTTAATGGGACAGCGCGACTGAGTATTTCTGGGGCCCCGAGAATATATGTAGCCCATCTAGCCTGTTGGTTGGTTCTGTCGAAAAGGCTATCCGAACTCCTGGAAATTCCATCGGCCTCCCCTCCCCGACTTCTAATTTCTAAAGTAAGACCGCTCCATTTACGGGCTGAGGAAAAGGGAACTTCGGCGGCGATCGCTCTGTTGTGTCCGGGGCAAACTGCCCTAATCGCATCAGTTGTCTGATTTCCTGTAGCGGTACTCGCTACATAATCTCCCAATAATTGCCGCAGGTGGCGATCGTCAATGCCCACTGGATAAGTTGCGTCTAAGTTAATCCGGTTAGCGGTCAAAGTCCCCGTTTTGTCGAGACATAAAACGTCTATATTACTCAAAGATTCGACAGCGTTGGCCTGTTGAATTAAGACTTCTTGTCCCACCATCCGCACCGCACCCACGGCATAAGCTAGGGTGATGGCTAAATAAAGCCCGCTTGGGACTAAGCCGGCGACGACGGCGGCGTATTGTACGCTCTCGGCAAAGGTATAAACTCGGATGAGCCAGTTAATTCCGACCAACAGCCAGATAAAGCAACATAGAAGTAGAAATACTCTGATAACGAGATTAATTTCTTGTTGTAGGGGGGTATAGTTCTGGCGAAAGGCTCGGGCTCCTACTGTTAGTTTATGGGCAAGGCTCTGGGTTCCTACTTTTTGGGCTTCGTAGCAAGCCCTACCGCTGACGCAGAAGCTACCGGAATAAACGGGATCGGATGCTTGTTTGAGTACGAGCTCCGATTCTCCAGTTAATAAAGATTCATCTACTTCGATGCGACCTTCTCCGACGATTTGACCGTCAACTACAATTTGATCCCCGCTGCGAATTGCGAGTATGTCGCCGACGACGATTTCGCTGGGATCGATGTTTTTTTCTTGACTTTCGCGAATAACTGTGGCTTTGGGGCGGGTTAAGAGGGCAATCCGATCTAGTTTTTGTTTTGCCCATATTTCTTGGCAGACGTTGACGACTACTCCTCCCAGAATCACTACTATTACTAAAAAGGCATCGCCGTAACGTCCCAGAGAAATTAAAACTAGGCCGATGGTCAAGAAAGTGGCGTTGATGAAGGTAAAGAGGTTTTCTCTGAGGATTTGAGCGACAGAGCGACTGCTTTTAATCTTGACGTTGTTACCAAGGCCAGCTTTGCGTCGGGCGATCGCCTCTGCTTCGCTTAGGCCTTGGAGGCCGGATGTTGCCTGGACATCGGGATGGTTCATCATCGGGGCATTAATAATAAGAAAATCGCTTTTAGATTTTGAGTTATGGCCTTAGAAACTAGGTTGACCTTTGCCTTTAAGTAGGTAAGCAAAAATATTTACATAAAAATTTCCCCGTAGAACGCGGCTATTGCCTGTTCGGTGTCTAATTAATTTTGCGCAGGTACTTAGGACTTGCGTAGTAATAAGGTACCGACTTGTTGGGTTGCGTTTCACTTCGGCCCAACCTACGATTTTCCTTCATGTAGAACAGGCATCCTGCCTGTTCATCTAATGAATTTTGCGCGACTCCTTAGTAGTGCCTTAGCCCTGAGTGGGTTTTGTTTTAGATTTTAAGTTATGGCCTTAGAAATGGACTGACCTTTGCCCCTGAGTTGATTCTCTAGAAATTACATAGAAATTCTAAGTATTGTTAAGTTTTATCACTTAGCAATTGCGCTTCGATTGAGTTTCCTTTATTATGCAAATAAGTAGTTTTAAATTATCCACTCTTTGTCCGGAACTTGAAAGAGTTATTAACTACTTTGCCAATGGATTTAGCTAAATAAATGAGGATTGGACTCCCTAAAAAATTGGGCAAATAGCCTTGATTCGCCATCGCAATATTTCTTTACTCATTAAATCAAAGCAGCCCGGGATTCTGGGATAAAAAAATAGTGCCCGAGAAAAGAAATTAACAATTATTGTTCCGGATTTGGGATAAATACTGATGCTTACAGTGTAAGCGCAGGTCCGTATTTAGAGGCTGTTATTAGATTTTAGGAAAACCCAGGGAATGAATTTGGGGTAATAAATCATGGTTTATCAGGGTCTATAACCCCTTAATAACTGGCTCCGAGCTATTCCATTTTTGTTGTTTAAAACTTAGGAAGTAATATATGGTTTCTGCTTCTGATACCAAATTAAATGAAGTCAATAATGCTGTAGTGGGGGAACCTTTGCCCCTAAATAAAGAAGAAAATGGAGTAGTGGAAACTACGCCAATATTAGACCCTCTAAAAACTGCTACAGGAGTTTATGTAATCGTTCACGGTCATTTTTATCAACCGCCCCGAGAAAATCCTTATTTAGGGACAATAGAAAGACAGCCAAGCGCTGCCCCATTTCATAATTGGAACGAACGAATCGATCGCGAATGTTATCGTCCAAATGCTTTTGCTAGGGTATTAAATGATAACGGGGAATTGGTGGGGATCGTTAATAACTACGAGTATCTCAGCTTTAACATCGGTGCAACTCTGATGAATTGGCTGGAGCGTTACGATAGGTCAGTCTATCAAAAAATCATCGAGGCGGATCGCAAAAGCTGTCAGCGTCTCAACGGTCGCGGTAACGCGATCGCTCAAGTCTATAACCATATCATTATGCCCCTGGCAAACGAACGAGATAAATACACTCAAATTCGTTGGGGCAAGGAAGACTTCCGCTCTCATTTCGGTCGCGATCCGGAGGGAATGTGGCTGGCGGAAACGGCTGTGGATTATGCAACTTTGGAAGCTTTAGTCGCCGAAGGGATTAAGTTCATCATCTTAGCACCTTCCCAAGCCGAACGCTGCCGGCCCCTGGCTACGGATGTAAATCCCGATCCCCACTGGGTTGAAGTTGGTGGCGGGGAAATAGATGCCACTCGTCCTTATCGCTGTTACCTGAAGGCTAAGGACGATTCTTCGGAACGTCCCTATATTGACATCTTTTTCTACGACGGGCCTATATCAAACGATATGGGTTTTAGCGATGTCCTTAACAGTTCTCATAATTTGGTGGGAAGGTTAGGCCAAGCGGTCCGAAACGACGAACGCCCGACCCAGGTAATTTCAGTGGCCACGGATGGGGAAACCTTCGGCCACCACAAAGGGGGCACGGAGAAATGTTTGGCTTATGCTTTCTCGGTAGAATTTGCCCAGCACCATTGGACGGTAACAAATTTTGCCCACTATTTAAGTATCTGTCCTCCTAGCTGGGAAGTGGAACTCAAACCGGTCACGGCCTGGAGCTGCTGTCACGGTGTGGATCGCTGGCAAGATGACTGCGGTTGCGGCGGTGGGGGCGCTTGGCACCAACAATGGCGGCGACCTCTGCGAGAGTCTCTTAATTGGTTGCGCGATCGCTTGGCAGAAGTTTATGAGGATGCGGGTAGTCAATTTTTTGTTGATGTTTGGGCTGCCCGAGATGAGTATATTCGGGTAATGCGCGATCGCTCTGTTGCTAATGTCAATCGTTTCTTAATGCGGCATCAAGCTCAAGAATTATCGGAACTAGAAAAGGTAGATGCTTTGCGGCTGTTGGAAATGCAGCGACATTCTCTTTTGATGTTCACGAGCTGCGGTTGGTTTTTTGAAGAAATCTCTCGACCGGAGGGAACTCAAATTTTGCGCTATGCTTCCCGGGCGATGGAATTAGCTGGGGATGTTGCTGGCGTAGATTTGGAAAAGCAATTTCTGGAAATGCTGGCTTTTGCTCCAAGCAATGTGGAGTCTTTCGGAAGTGGAGATGAAATCTACCGCAAATTAGTGGTTACGGCTCAAGTTAGTTTGGAACAGGTGGCGGCTCATTATGCCATCAATTCTCTGTTTGCTACTTATACCCGCGACCTGCGCGTTTATTGTTATAACGCGAAACAGTTGGATTATCAGATGCGGCGTATGGGAACTCTGAGTTTAGCTGTGGGACACCTGCAGTTGATTTCTGAAGTTACCCGGGAGTGCAAGGAGTTTGTTTTTGCGGTTCTCCATTTGGGCAGTTGGGATTTTCACTGCTGCATTCAACCTTTTAAGGGTCGTCGGTTTTATGGCGAGCTCAAAGAGCAGTTGTTTGCCAGTTTGGAACGAGCTAGCGTGGCTCATGCGATTATGGCAATGACGCAGTTGTTTGGCGAGCATTCTTTTAGTTTGAGCGATTTGTTTGCTGAGGAGCGCCAGCGGATTATGAAACTGTTGAGCCAGGAAACTGTGACGCGCTTGAATCAGCTATATACTCAGGTTTATCGCGATAATTATGGGATTATGATGGCGTTCCGTCGCGACGAGCTGCCTATTCCCCAGGAGTTGCAGGTGGCTGCTGAGGTGGCTTTGGGTCATCAGTTGTTGACTGCTGTGCGAGTGCTGGAGGCTGAAAGCAGTAATGGGGAGCTGAAGGAGAGTTATTTGACGCAGGTGGAGGCTGTGATTACTGAGGCGGGTTATCAGGGCTGTGATTTTCACACTCATGAAGTTAAGGAAGTTCTGGAACGGTTGTTGGTGCGCTCTGTGGAGCATATTTTACATCACGGCGAGCCTGGGGCGATCGAGGCTGCAGTTCGCAATGTGGAGCGATTGCTGGAACTCGGACTTCGGCTCGATATTGGTTTGTCCATAACCCGAGCTCAAGAGGTTTATTTGCTGGCGTTGGAAAGTCAAATTGTTCCTTTGTGTTTGGGGGGAATACAACGCCGCAACGATGAAGTTGTTTTAAATGGGGATGTCGTGCAAGAGTCCCAATGGCAACTTCCTCAAATTCGCAAGCTTTTATATTTGGGTAAAAAGTTGGGTATCGAGGTTGATGCTTGGTTAGATCGGCTTTAATTTGGGAATGGGTTAGTTGTTAGTTGTTAGTTGTTAGCTGGTAATTAACGATTAACAACTAACTATAAAGATTGGGTTAAGCTCGCTCCCTGTTTTAAAATAGGTTTTTAAATAGGGGAAGGTGCTTAACCCAATCCAGTTTTTATGACCTTTAAAAGAGTCACCTCAGATACTTGGGAGGCGGACTATTCGGGAGCATCTCAGTTTTGAAGAAAACCAAGAAATTGTCGCTTTTAGGCAAGAGGCAAGAGGCAAAAGGCAAGAGTTGGGGAAGAGTCAATAAGAGAAAAGGCAAAAGTAGATAAAAAACAAAATCTTCGATTTTTTCTACTTTTTTAATTTTTGATAACCCCCTAAACTGGTTGCTATATTTTTACAAATATGAGATGCTCCCGACTATTCACTTTAATCTTGTGCAATACTAAGGAACTAATTAAGGGCTATTGGTTTTTGTTTTATATAGCCCTTAATGAAATGTTCCTACAAATTGGCGCTAGATACCTTAGAACGGACTAAGGGAACAACTAATATTAATAGGACTGCCCAGGGAGCAAAAACGATGCTCAAAAATAGGCATATTAGAGCTGTTCCTGCGGCTCCCACTTTTACTATTTCTTCTGTGGAATTGACCCAGAGATAAACGGCCAAGAAAGAGACGACTAAGGTCATTAACGAAGTTGGAATCATCACGACTACCTCTTAATTAAGTGTGGTGATGCGTTCCTTCGGGATTTTTTTCCCTACTTCCGTCCTTCTCTAGCTCTTGGTTTTTAAGCCAATGTCTGCTATGGGAAAGATGAACGATTTAGGTTATTCAGACTACTATAGCGATTTTTTCGCTCCTTGTCAAGGTCTGTGGAGATTTTTTTTTGATTAGATTTTAGATTTTGTCCGGTTCGACAATACCACATTACCTGAATTTTGTCAACGGTAAATCGCTTCTGAATGCGGCAAACTCCATAGAGAACAGGCAATAGCCGCGTTCTACGGGGTTTGAGGAGCGATCGCCTCAATTTGTTTTATTCGCTACAAATTGCTGAAAACTGCTATGATAAAGCTGGTGTTTGTCTTGATTAATTTTTAAAAATTCGACCCAGTTTTCTAATACTTCCTCTACGTCGAACTCCATAAGGTTGCTGTTGGCGGCAACTGCCTCCACCGATAATCCTTCTTCTGCGCTGGCGAGGGCATTTATTATTGCTAATTCTAGGGTATTTGGTGGGTCGCTTACCATCTGTTGCCAGTGATTTTGATAGTTTCTCCTTGTTCGGTAATAGGTATAGCAACCCTAAATCATTCGCGACATCTTAGAAACCGGGTTTTTTGAAAAAACCCGGTTTCTGGTCCACGACGACATCTTAATTGATGCGGCAAATGGGATTTGGGAGCATTAGAATAGATGTCCGAATGTTTTGCCCTCACCCCATTTAATCTAATGGTTTTTTATCTACTTTACAAACCGTTTAGGATTGCTATAGCTTTCCCATTAACAATTAACCATTAACAATTAACCATTAACAATTAACCATTAACAATCATAACTTTATCATAATTTTCTACCACCGTCTAGGGCAGTTAGGGCAGTTAGGAAAAAATATCTGTCCCAGGGCAGTTGGGGCAGGAAAGAAAAATCCAGTTGCCCTCGACATTCCTTAATTAACGAGCTTTCATGGAAGAGTAGTTAACGAGGAAGTTTCAATTATGGCTTTTGACGGAGTTGATGCTCAAAAGTTAACGGTAAATGCTCTCTGTTATTTAATAGGAAATGTGGGGCAAAACGGCGGTTTAGCTAATGGCGGCCTGCCCCACGGGGAGGGCGATTCTAAACTGAAGGTTTGCAAGTTGATAGACCGTCGGTTGCAAGTGTGGATTCCTACTAGAAATAAAGACGGGAAACCTATTCGCAATGCTAACGATTATGTTAAGAAGTCATCGCCCGTTCGTAGTAACGACGTAGAACAGGCAGGATGCCTGTTCGATCGTATAAAGCTGGTGGAGGGTTCCAAAGGTTAGGTTAGTGGAACCCAACATCTTTGTTGGGTTCCACTCCGGTCCGCACAACCTACAAGAAAATGGCTAACTCGCCCGCCAGAAACCGGGTTTCTCAGAGAAACCCGGTTTCTTACATCTCCGTGCTAATATGCCCAATTTCCTCATGCTAATTGAAGAGTTTGTTCTACATTTATCGGTTTGGGAAGAGTTTTACCTTCTTGCCGATATTCTTCAACTAATAACTCTAATACTTCGCGAGCATTTTGCATTGCTTCTTCATAAGAGTCTCCGTGGGTGTGATACTTTTGAGAGGGAAATTCTGGTAGGTGAACTAGATAACAGTTATCTTCATCGGACCAGAAAATAAAGACGGCATAAGGTAATTTCATTCTTCTGACTTCTGTTCTTCAATGATTTTTAACATTTCTAATTTGCGATTAACCTCTTTTTCGATGTAAACTTTAGCATCATCTCCATCCCGACCGGCAATAGTAATAGGTTCGTTTGGGAGTAAAGGATGAACCCACCTAGTATGACTGCCTTTTGCCGAACGATAAATAAATCCGGCTTTGCGCAGCATACTTTTTAGTTCTCTAATTTTTTTGGGCATGGACAGGGTTATCAATTAAGGCAAGGACCGCATCTTTTTTATTAAAGCATAAAAATCCAAGCGATCGCCCGTTCGTAGTAACGACTTTAGTCGTATAGATTTAGTAAAAAGTTCCAAAGACCCGTTCGTAGTAACGACTTTAGTCGTATAAATTTAGTAAAAAGTTCCAAAGACCCGTTCGTAGTAACGACTTTAGTCGTATAGATTTAGTAAAAAGTTCCAAAAGCCAGTTCGTAGTAACGACTTTAGTCGTATAGATTTAGTAAAAAG
>CAZUCT010000170.1:0-2843 GCA_964619285.1 uncultured bacterium
GTTCTACAACGATTTAACCATCAATACCGATTGATTTTCATAGCCTAATTGTTCGTACAAATTAACTGCCGGTTTATTAGTAGTAAAAACCTGCAAGCTGATTTGTTTGTCGCCCCTTTCCCGCGCCCAATTTTCTGCTAGACTAACTAAAGCAGAACCAATTCCGCGCCGTCGATGTTCTGGGGCGACGTACAACAAAAAAATATGACCCAGGCCATCGCCACTAACCCGATCTACCGCATTCCCCACCCACAAACAACCCACGGGAGAAAGGCATACTTCCTCTAAAAAATCTACCCACCAAAGAGGAGTTTTGACAGACAAATATTGCTCCACAGTTTTCGCGAGATGACTAAAATCCCTCTCCTTGTAAACCTCTTTATAAGTCCGGTTCATAAACTTAACTAATAACGCTCTATCCAGAGTCGAACCGACGCGAATTTGATAGCCTTTGGGGAGATTATTAGACATGGTAAATTGGGAAGAATGGGGAATGGGGAATGGGGAATCGTTAATTGTTAATTATGACAACGCCAACGGGTTCTTGAACGGGTGGCGTTAAACCGCCGGGTATAAAAAAGCGAGCGTTAACTGCTACTAAAGCTGCTAAAAAGATTAACAGAACGATTAGTGGGGCTATGTATTCGCGAAATATTTTTTTCATGGTTTTTTGAGTTTAATTAACAACAGATAAAAACAGAATTTTTAAGGTGCGCGGTGCGCACCCTACTAGCGCGTCTCAGCTAAAGTTGTGGGTAAAAAAAACAGTGCGTTCGCGAAGCGGCCCGGAGGGCTTTACGTCCCCGTTCGCGGTTGGGACCACGCGCACGAAGGGTACTAACGTACTCGTTAAATTCCCCACATTTTTAACTGTGCTGCGCACCCTACAGTAAACTTTTTTCTTTCGCCCAGAAACCCGGTTTTTTCAAAAAACCGGGTTTCTTAATATCTATCCTACATCATCAAATCCTCATCGTCCAATCCCGGCCTGGGCATCGGCAAAATCTGACGTTTGCCTAACTGGCGCAACCGCATCCAACCCAACACCGCCACTATTAGCGATACCCAACCGACCGTCGGTTTTAACAATAAGAAACCTCCCGTCGCTAACAACGCACCAAACAACAAGCAGATAGCAGCGATAACCTTTTGGATATCGATACCTAAATTCTGGGCCGGGGGCAGACCGGTTCTCGCCCTTTGCTTTTTCCAACCCGGACCAGACGGACGGGTCCGCCGATAAAACTCGTCCAGGGTGTCTTCTGATTCTGCAGGGAACGCAAATAAGGCGATCGCCCACAAAACGGTCACGCTGGCGGTAATAAACATCACCCGCAAACCAAAATCCTCGATTGTCAAAGCAGGTACTAAACTGGTGGCACTTCCTACCACAAAACTAGCAACAATAGCTGTTAATTCTGCCGCCGCATTAACCCGCCACCAAAACCAACGCAATATTAACACCAAACCCGAACCGGTGCCGATAGCAATTACCAACCTAAATACCGTCGCCACGTCCGTCGCAAAAAACGCCGCCACTCCCCCTAAAGCTGTTACTAAAACCGAAGAAATTCTCCCTACTAAAACTAATTCTGTTTGAGAAGCATCCCGGTTAATAAAACGCAGGTAAAGGTCGTTGGTAATAAAAGAAGCGCCCCAGTTAATCGAAGTCGAAACCGTACTCATAAAAGCCGCAATTAAAGAAGCTACCACTAAGCCTAAAAGTCCTGGAGATAAAAATTTCATCATCAGCAAAGGATAGCCTAATTCCCGGTCCTCTAAATTGGGATAAACTACCAACGCTGCTAAAGCTACTAAAATCCAAGGCCAGGTTCTAATAACGTAGTGCATGATATTAAATAACCATGCCGCTTTTTCTGCTTCTTTTTCGTTTTTAGCTGCGGCAAATCTTTGTACAAATTCTCCCCCCCCATCGCTACGCCGCCAGGACCACCATTGAATTGCTATATAGGCTAAAAAGGTACTGGCTGTTATGCCCGCAGTTTTGCTAAATTCGATTAAAGAACCGCCGTCTAAATTTATCGTTACGGGCCATAAAGAAAGGATATCTTTATCGGGGTAAAGTTCGGGAATTTGCCCTACCAAAGTCTCGATGCCGCCGACGCTATTAACTGCAAAAATAGCGACAATTATTGCCCCAAATAATGCCAGGAAAAATTGGAAAAAGTCCGTGGCAACTACTCCCCACAAACCGGCCAATCCTGCATAGACTAAAACAAAAATACTGACACCGATAACGCTCAATAATTTGAGGTTTTCTTCCCCCGCATCGATGCCCAAACTTTGCCAAATTTCTAAGGCGCCAACGACTTTTACCATTGCCAGCATGGCGTAACCAATGGCGATACAATTCATGGGAACTGCGAAAATAAAAGCTTTTGTTCCCCGCAAAATTGCCGCCATATTTCCACCGTAGCGAACCTCCGTTAATTCCGCATCGGTGAGAACCTCCGATCGCCTCCACATTCTGGCAAAAAAGTAGATCGTAATAATGTGGGAAACGCCAAAAGTCCACCATTCCCAGTTGCCGGCAATGCCTCGGTTGCCGACGACTCCCGTTATGTACAAAGGGGTGTCAATGGAGAAGGTGGTAGCTGCCATACTCGTGCCCGCCAACCACCAAGGAAGCGATCGCCCGGATACAAAAAAGTCGACCAAACTTTTAGAACCTCGGCGCGATAAATACAGCCCCATTCCCATAGTTAAAATGAGGTAAATTAAAACGATTAACCAGTCGATTATTTGCATATTTTATAACCTCGTTCGTAGTAATCGCTTTAGCGATTTATTTATATAGATAAATCGCAACGCGCTCGTTCGTA
>CAZUCT010000170.1:2943-10331 GCA_964619285.1 uncultured bacterium
GTTCGTAGTAATCGCTTTAGCGATTCATATAGATAAATCGCAACGCGCTCGTTCGTAGTAATCGCTTTAGCGATTTATATAGATAAATCGCAACGCGCTCGTTCGTAGTAATCGCTTTAGCGATTCATATAGATAAATCGCTAAAGCGATTACTACGAACGATATTGTTAATTACTTAATCTCTTTCTAACAAACAGGCTAATAAAGCCTTTTGGGCGTGCATCCGATTTTCTGCTTGGTCCCAAACCCGCGATCGCTCTCCTTCTATTACCCCATTAGTAATTTCCTCTTCGCGGTGGGCCGGCAAACAATGTAAAACAATAGCATCATCCGCCGCCGCAGAAAGTAAATTTTCGTTAACTTGATAGGGTTCAAAAATAGGAATGCGACTATCCGCTTCTCCCTCTTGCCCCATACTCGCCCAAACATCGGTATAAAGAACATGAGTTCCCTTAACTGCCTCCTGGGGGTCGTTAGTAATAATTACCTCGCTTTTCCCATTAGCAATCTCCTTAGCTTTAGCCACAATTTCTTCATTTGGCTGATAATCTGGGGGAGTCGCCACTCGAACGTTCGTACCCGCTAAAGCGCAACCCAATAATAAAGAATTAGCCACATTATTGCCATCCCCAAAATAACTTAAAGTCACTCCTTCTAACCGACCAAAACATTCTTGGACGGTCAATAAATCTGCTAAAATTTGGCAGGGATGCTCTAAATCTGTTAGGGCATTAATAACAGGAATTTCCGCATAATTGGCATAAATTTCTAAATCGCTTTGTTTAAAAGTTCTAATTGCCAAAATATCCAGATACCTGTCTAAAACTCTGGCCGTATCTCTTACTGGTTCTCCGCGACTTACTTGGGTAACGTTAGGGTTTAAATCTATTACTTGACCCCCCAATTGATACATCGCCACGGTAAAACTAACTCGGGTTCTAGTCGAAGCTTTTGAGAATAACAAACCCAACACTTTATTCCGTTGCAGTTTGACCATTCCCGACTTAAGTTGTCCCGCCAAGTCTAATAGAAAAAATAACTCCTCAGCGCTCAAATCTGCTACGCCTAATAAATCTCTTCCTTTGAGTTTATCCATTTTGTCTCCTTTTATTGTTAATTGGTAAAACAGGCATCCTGCCTGTTATCCGCTTAATTGTTCGTTGCCAAATCGATCGCCCGATCCATTAATTCGCAACCTTCCTCAACAGAAGTAACGCAAGTCAAGCGATCGCGCAACTCCCCGGCCCCGGGAAAACCCTTAGCATACCACGCCAAATGCTTCCGAGACTGATAAATCCCGCGATCGCCCTTATATTCCCACAAACCCCGCAAATGTTCCTTAGCACATTCCAGCTTTTCTTGCAGCGTCGGTAGCATCTTTTCCTCCCCCGTCTTCAAAAAATAATCGATTTCTCCCACCAAAAACGGATAACCCAAAGTCCCCCGGGAACACATCACCCCATCCGCCCCCGTCTCCTCCAAACAGCGAAGGGCCGCCTCCACCGAAAAAATATCCCCATTAGCAATAACAGGAATCGAAAGGACGTCCTTTACCCGTTTAATCCATTCCCAGCGGGCCTGGCCGTTATAACCCTGGGCCCTCGTCCGGGCGTGGAGGGTCAACATTTTGGCCCCCGCATCCTCCATCCGTTTAGCAAAGTCCAAAATATTAATTTCCTCATCATTCCAACCGATCCTCGTTTTTACCGTCACCGGAACATCCACCGCCTTTACCACGCTACGGACAATTTCCGCCGCCACTTCTGGTTGTCTTAATAAAGAAGAACCGCCCCCATTTTTCGTAATTTTATTAACAGGACAACCCATATTAAGATCCACCGTATCCGCCCCTTCTTTAACCGCCTTTTCTGCAGCTTCAGCTAAAAAATTGGGGCGACAATCAAATAACTGAATGCTAATAGGACGTTCCTTAGAATCGAGTTCCATAATTCTCGGTAGTTTTTTAACATGACGTATTTGGGAAGCATGAACCATTTCCGTATAAAGCATCGATTCTGGGGCGTAATTTCTAACCAAACGCCGAAAAACCAAATCCGTCACCCCAGATAAAGGCGATTGAAATACCCGACTTTGTACCTCAAAATTGCCTATTTTTAAAGGGGTAGCTAATTTCTGTTTTAGCGATTCTGAAATCATAATTAATTGCTAATTGTTAATTGCTAATTGTTAATTGCTAATTGTTAATTGCCTCTTTCCTACTTTTGCCTCTTGCCTTTTGCCTCTTGCCTCGTATTAATTGTCGGCAAACACAACTCAAACTTACGGTTTGCCACAATGGCGGCTGCCAGTGGCTCCCTTTAAATTAGAAAAGGTACGCGAGTGGCGAGTCAAATCGCGGCGAGTCCAACCGTCCCCAAAAGGTTCGGTAAACACGCCTTCAATTAATTGTCTAAATAAGGACAGTATAGGGATAAACAAGTTAATCTGAGAGTTTATTAAAACAGAACTCGCCCCCTTTTCAACCCCAAAGGCTCGAAAAGGGCACGGAAAAAAAACCCGTGACTCATCCAAAACAATAGTTTCTAGCAAATTTGGAGGAAAAACAATCTTATGGCAAAAGTAGTAGGAATTGACTTAGGTACTACCAACTCTTGCGTAGCCGTAATGGAAGGCGGCAAACCCACAGTTATAGCCAACGCCGAAGGATTTCGGACCACTCCATCCGTGGTAGCTTACACCAAAAATAGCGATCGCCTGGTAGGACAAATCGCCAAACGCCAAGCAGTAATGAACCCCGGCAACACCTTTTATTCCGTTAAAAGGTTCATCGGGCGTCGGTTTGACGAAGTAACCCACGAAACCACAGAAGTCTCCTATAAAGTCCTCAACGTCAACGGCAACGTTAAGTTAGACTGCCCCGCCCTCAGCAAACAATACGCCCCAGAAGAAATATCTTCTCAAGTCCTGCGCAAACTCATCGAAGATGCCAGCAAATACCTGGGCGAAACAGTCACCCAAGCAGTAATTACCGTACCTGCTTATTTTAACGACTCCCAGAGACAAGCCACCAAAGACGCGGGTAAAATTGCCGGTGTCGAGGTACTGCGGATCATTAACGAACCCACCGCCGCCTCTCTGGCTTACGGTTTAGATAAGAAGAGTAACGAGACTATCTTAGTATTTGACCTTGGTGGCGGTACTTTCGACGTATCCATCCTCGAAGTAGGCGACGGCGTATTTGAAGTATTAGCCACCTCTGGAGATACCCACCTTGGCGGCGACGACTTCGATAAGAAAATCGTTGACTTCATGGCGGCAGAATTTCAGAAAGCCGAAGGCATCGACCTCCGCAAAGACAAACAAGCCCTGCAACGTCTGACAGAAGCAGCCGAAAAAGCCAAAATCGAACTTTCCAGCGTCACCCAAACGGAAATCAACCTACCGTTTATTACCGCCACTCAAGACGGCCCCAAACACTTAGATACTACTCTCACTCGGGCTAAGTTCGAGGAAATCTGTTCCGACTTAATCGATCGCTGCCGCATCCCCGTAGAAAATGCCCTGCGCGATGCCAAATTAGACAAAAGCTCTATTGATGAAGTAGTGTTAGTTGGTGGTTCGACTCGGATCCCTGCAGTTAAGGAACTGGTTAAAAAGGTTCTGGGTAAAGCGCCCAACGAAACAGTTAACCCCGATGAAGTGGTAGCCGTGGGTGCCGCCATCCAAGCCGGCGTGTTAGCAGGGGAAGTCAAAGACATTCTCTTGTTAGACGTTACCCCGCTATCTCTCGGCGTGGAAACCTTGGGCGGCGTGATGACCAAAATCATCCCCCGCAACACGACTATTCCTACCAAAAAATCCGAAGTATTCTCCACTGCAGTTGACGGTCAAACCAACGTAGAAATTCACGTTCTCCAAGGGGAACGGGAAATGTCGAACGATAACAAGAGTCTGGGAACTTTCCGTCTGGACGGCATTCCCCCCGCACCTCGCGGCGTGCCTCAGATCGAAGTTACCTTCGACATTGATGCCAACGGTATCCTCAACGTCAACGCCAAGGATAAAGGCACCGGTAAGGAACAATCTATCAGCATTACTGGCGCTTCGACCTTGCCAGAAAACGAAGTCGAGAAGATGGTCAGGGAAGCAGAGGCAAATGCCGAAGCCGATAAAGAACGTCGCGAAAAGATAGACCGCAAGAACCAAGCCGACTCCTTAGCTTATCAAGCTGAAAAGCAAATGCAAGAACTGGGAGATAAAGTACCAGCAGAAGATAAGACTAAGATTGAAGGTTTGATTAAAGATATCCGCGAAGCAGTTTCTTCCGAAAACGACGAGCGCATCCAGTCCCTCACTACCGAGTTGCAGCAAGCTCTCTATAACGTCAGCAGCAATCTCTATCAACAGGCTGGCGGAGAACCCGGCGGTCCGGGGGCACCCGGCGGTCCCGGTATGGGCGGTCCCGAAGCTCCTGGTAGCTCCGACACTGGTGGCGATGACGTCATCGATGCCGACTTCACCGAATCCAAGTAAGACGTAGGGTGCGCACCGCGCACCAGCTAATCGTAGGGTGCGCGCCGCGCACCTTATATTTTGCTTATTTTTATGACACTCTTCCATTACCTAATTTAAAGCACTAAAGTGCTTACTACAAACGTTCCTACAAACAAATGCCACAACCACCAGAAAATCCTTCTACACCGCCAACACCCGCAGAAAACTCTTCCCCAGTAGCAGATATCGATACTCTGCGCAAACTAAGCAACTTACTCGATAACGCCTTTCGCATTCCCGGTACTTCCTACGGTATTGGCATCGATCCGCTTTTGGGACTTATACCCGGCGGCGGCGATTTTATCGGCGGACTTCTTTCTATTTATATAGTCTATTCAGCGGCAAAAATGGGAGTGCCAAAAGAAACTTTAGTTCGCATGGCTTCTAATATTGTTTTTGATTCTTTAGTAGGTACCGTTCCCGTTGCCGGCGATTTATTTGACGTTGCTTGGAAAGCTAATGTTAGAAATATAGATTTATTAGAAACTCATTTGCAGTCGCCGAAAAAAAGCAAAAGAGCTAATCGTTGGTTTATTTATTTAGTATTAGCTGGTTTAGTATTTTTAGTTGTTGGCATTGCTGTTGTCGGCGTTTTAATCATCGGTTTGGTAATTAAAAGTTTATACGCTCTTTTGGGTTAAGTTTGTAGTAAGCACTTTAGTGCTAAAAAAATTTTGATTTATTATCTAAAGCCCTTTTTGTGCTTACTAAAAACTTCAAAAAACAAAGCATCGCTGGGTGCATCTCAATTTTGAAGAAAACCAAGGATTTAACGATTTTGTCAATTGTCAATTGTCAATTGTTAATTGCATTTTTTAGAGAACACAATTAGCGATTAGCCATTAGCCATTAGCCATTAGCCATTTTCTATTTTTGCAAATATGGGATGCTCCCGATTTTGTTTATCTCCAAAGCTGACTTTATTTGACATTATAGCAAAGCTAGAGAGTTGGTCAAGTAATTAGGGCTTGCTGAAAAAGTCAGAGTGTGGGGAGGGTGGGGAGTGTGGGGAGTGTGGGGAGTGTGGGATTGCCAAAAAGTTGATTTAACCCGTCAGTTTTACTGTACGAAAATTTCCCCCCACCCCGACCACACCTCCGGTCCCTCCCCACCCCCCAGAGTTTTTTCGATTTATTCAGCAGACCCTAATTATTGTGACAATTCGGTTTTTCGGTATCTCAGAAACCCGGTTTTTTGAAAAAACCGGGTTTCTTGACTTGTCCTCTAGGGCACAGAATTTTAGACATAACCGCTTTTTGGTAATGGGTAATAGGCGATTTATAGAGTATCGGCTTTCTGTTGGGTTCCGTTGCACTCCACCCAACCTACCAGCTAATAGATTTCCCGTTAACCGCAATTAGCAATTAACAATTAGCAATTAGCAAAAAGCGATAACTTTTTGGTTCGCTTCAAAATTGAGACGAACCCCGTTTCATCTGTTCCCGTTCCACCGCTTCAAATAACGCCAAAAAGTTCCCTTCCCCAAAACCCCGCGCTCGTTCTCGGCGTTCTATTATCTCGAAAAAAAAGGTCGGTTCCCCAAAAATAGGTTGAGTAAATATCTGCAATAACAAAGCATTAAATCTATCCTCCTGCCAATCAACTAATATTTGCAAATCTACAATTTCTCGCCATTCCTCAGAAGATAAAATCGAACTAAATTCATCTTTTCTGCGCTCCAATAATAACTCGTAATAAATAGAAGGAACCGATAAAAACGACGCGCCATTTTGACGCATTCCACGGACTGTTTTCAGAATATATCTCGTTTTTATGGCTAAATGCTGGATGCCCGCCCCGCGATTTGCATCTAAAAATTCCTGGATTTGAGAATTAGCGGAAGTCGGTTCGTTAACAGGTAATTGCGCTTTGCCGTCTGGATGAATTAATACTTGAGAATACAATCCCGATCGCCCGGTTTGAATGTTAAATTTTTGTTCTCTCCTAAAACCGAGAGTTCTTTCGTAGAAACTTAACGCCTTTTCTAAATCTCCAGCAGCAACGTTTAATACTGCATGGTCGATGTCGGTAAAGTTATCGGTTAAGAAACCCGGTTTTTTGGAAAAGGTCAAGAAACCCGGTTTTTCCAAAAAACCGGGTTTCTGGGAAAAACCGGTTTTCTGAGTGGGTGGTTCTTTTTCTATTTCTTCTACCAAAGTATGAGTTAAAGAACCCCAACCGGCAATTTTTGCCTCCTTAATATAACCAGTCGCCCTTCGTTGTTCTCTCACCGGTTCTAAAACCTTCCCACCAGCAGCGGCGACTTTGTTTAATACCGAGTCTAGATCCTGTACCCGAAAACCAACGTCGGCGACTCCCGGTGGATGAAACTTTAGATATTTAGCAACCGGACTTCTAGCATTGAGAGACTCCCAAAGCAGAAAGCAAGCGCCACCGTTAACGATAATTTCCGCGTGGGTGTCGTCGGTGGTAGTAGCGTTTAACCGTTGAAAACCCATCCTCTCGATAAACCAGTCGCGCCAGGAGGCGGCATCTTCGAGGTAGAAATGAATGCGATCGATTTCCATAAGTAGTTTTATCTGCTTTTGGGGATTGATTTTCGTCCGTTTTATTGTAACCGCGATCGCCCTTCTTACTTACATTCCTCTGAGAATTTATACCCAGAGAACGAGCGATCGCCTTTCCCCATGAACAAACCGCCACTGCCTAACACATAATTGTATTTTTGTCAACCCCTTAACTTTCACTCCCAGCGTCGAACTGGCACGGGGAAATTTTAACTACAATAAGAAAAAGCATCCCAGAGAGCAGATTAAGAAACCCGGTTTTTTCAAAAAACCGGGTTTCTGAGAACCCCAAAAACCGGGTTTCTGAGAACCCCAAAAACCGGGTTTCTGAGAACCCCAAAAACC
>CAZUCT010000170.1:10431-13117 GCA_964619285.1 uncultured bacterium
GGGTTTCTTGACCGAGCTTATAGCAGTTTCAAACCACAGGAAAAAATCAAAATGACTCTAACAGGATATCCCAACTTAGAATCAATTTTACCCACCCCAGAAGAGGCGAAAGAAGCCAAAAATAGCACCAAGATTTTAGCGGCCTATTTAGAAAATAACCCGTCTCCCGAAACCTTAAAATTGATAATAGATGAAAAGGAGGGAAAAGCCATAAATATTCCACCAGCAGCCCTACCATTATTAGTAGGAATTTTATCCCTGTTAGGTCAGGGCAATACTGTTAAATTAACCTCCATTACCAAAGAACTCGATATTTATCAAGTTGCCGATATTCTCGGAACGAGCGATCGCTATATTTGGGAGTTGCTAGATGCGGGAAAAATTCCTTACAAAATGGTTGACAATTGTCGTCGGATGCTTTACGAAGATGTCATGGAGTACAAACAGCGAACTTACGCAGAAGCTCAAAAAGCACTAGATGAAGCGGCAATTATGTTATAAAAATTAGCGAGTAAAATTGACAAAAGCTCAAATACGCAATAAAATAGAAAGCGATCGCCAAACACACCCAGAATCAAAAAAGATGAAACTTTCCAAATATCGACTGGGCGACCCAGTTTTACCAACGGAATCTGATGCCAAACTAGCAGCAAAATCGAGCCAAGATTTAGCATCATGTTTGCAACAGTTAAAGAAAAAATATCAACTGAAAATTCAGGGCGACAAGGAACACAGTAAGACCATAGAAATTCCCGATTTTCTCCTGGAGTTACTCTTAGAAATTCTCGTCCATACAGCCAAAGGTAACGCCGTTAAAATTACGTCTTACACTTCAGAAATTCACACTTTTCAAGCAGCAGAAATTTTAGGAGTTTCCGATAGTTATTTTTGGGACTTGCTTGATGCAGGAAAAATTCCTTACCAAATAGTTAACAACTGTCGCAAAATCCGTTATCAAGATGTCATGGAATACAAACAGCGAACTTACGAAGAAGCTCAAAAAGCACTAGATGAAATGGTCGCCGAAGCAGAAGCAATGGGTTTATACGATTAAAAGATGACTGTTTTTAATGTTGTTTATGACGCAAATATCTTGTATTCGGCAGTGCTTCGCGACCTCTTCGTAGAATTGGCATTAACCGAAATCGTTGAGGCTAGATGGACGGAGGAAATTCACTCGGAGTGGATGAGAAACGTTCTCGCAAATCGTCCAGATATTAGTCCCGATCGCCTCACTAGAACTAAAAATTTGATGAACCTTTATGTAAACAATTCTCTGGTAACTGATTATGAAGAAATAATTCCGCAATTGGAACTTCCAGATGCGGGCGATAGGCACGTTTTAGCAGCAGCAATTAAGTCTAACGCCAAATTTATTATTACTTTCAACCTCAGAGATTTTCCCCCTAACAATCTTAGGGCTTATAATATTCAAGCCATCCACCCCGATTATTTTCTAAAAGAGTTGCTAGAAACTGACGATCTAAAGGTCTGCCAAGCAGCAGAAAAACAGCGTCGAAGACTAAAAAATCCACCTAAAACAATTGATGAGTATTTGGCGACTTTAGAGGAACAAGGATTGCTTCAATCTGCAGCTTTAATGCGACAATTATGTTATCAAAAGTAGTTAGTCGCAATCTGGAATAGTTGGGGACAATTTATTGAAAATTGCTCCCTGCTATTTGACAATTATATAGCAGTTTCAAACCACAGGAAAAAATTAAAATGACTTTAACAGGATATCCCAACTTAGAATCAATTTTACCCACCACAGAAGAGGCGAAAGAAGCCAAAAATAGCACCAAGATTTTAGCGGCCTATTTAGAAAATAACCCGTCTCCCGAAACCTTAAAATTGATAATAGATGAAAAGGAGGGAAAAGCCATAAATATTCCACCAGCAGCCCTACCATTATTAGTAGGAATTTTATCCCTGTTAAGTCAGGGCAATACTGTTAAATTAACCTCCATTACCAAAGAACTTGCAGACTATCAAGTAGCGGATATTTTAGGAGTTTCTCGTCATTATGTCTGGGAATTAATGAACTCGGGAAAAATTCCTTACCAAATAGTAAGAAATATCCCTCGGATGCTTTATAAAGATGTCATGGAGTACAAACAGCGGACTTACGCAGAAGCTCAGAAGGCATTAGATGAAATGGTCGCCGAAGCAGAAGCAATGGGTTTATACGATTAAAAAATGGCAAATTTCACAGTTGTTTACGACGCAAATGTTTTGTATTCGGCAGTGCTTCGCGATTTTTTCGTAGAATTAACATTAACCGAAGCTGTTGAGGCTAGATGGACGGAGGAAATTCACTCGGAGTGGATGAGAAACGTTCTCGCAAATCGTCCAGACATTACACTAGAACGCCTTACTAGGACCAAAAACTTGATGGATTTTTATGTCAAAAATTCCCTGGTAACTGGTTATGAAGAAATAATCCCGCAATTGGAACTTCCAGATGCGGGCGATCGCCATGTTTTAGCAGCAGCAATTAGTTGCAATGCGACTCGAATAATAACTTTTAATCTCAGAGATTTTCCCTCTGAGGCACTTGCACCCTATAATCTAAAAGCACAACACCCAGATGATTTTGTGGTAGATTTGCTTGAAATTAACAATGATGCTGTCTGCCAAGCAGCAGAAAAACAGCGTCGAAGACTAAAAAATCCACCTAAAACAA
>CAZUCT010000170.1:13217-15832 GCA_964619285.1 uncultured bacterium
CTCGTCATTATGTCTGGGAATTAATGAACTCGGGAAAAATTCCTTACCAAATAGTTGACAATTGTCGCCAAATGCTTTACGAAGATGTCATGGAATACAAAAACCGAACTTACGCAGAAGCTCAAAAAGCACTAGATGAAATGGTCGCCGAAGCAGAAGCAATGGGTTTATACGATTAAAAAATGACTGTTTTTAATGTTATTTATGACGCTCTTTTTGTTGGGTTCCGCTTCGCTACACCCAACCTACAACTACAGCTATCCAAAATCCAAACACCAGACCGGGGCCGGGCCCGACTCGCCAAGCTAGAAAAAGGCCAAAAATTCATTTCCACAAAGCCCAACTTTCTATATAATTAAATCTCAATCGATACCAGAGACTTCCTAACTCATGGCTGAAATCCCCCAATCCTCAGAAGAACTGGTGGAGGTCTTAAGCGGCCTCCAAGACCTGACCTTCGAGCTACCAGATCCAGAAGATGAAGAAATAACGGACCTGGACTTTGAAAAGGCCGTTGACGTGGCCTGGAAAGTTTGCGATCGCTACGACCTCCAAACGGAAATCTGGCGGGGCCGCATACTCAGGATTATCCGCGATCGCGAGAAAAAAGGGGGCGAAGGACGAGGCACCGGTTTCTTAAACTGGCTAAAAGAACGAGAAATAGGCAAAAGTCAAGCTTATTCTCTCATAGAACTGGCCAACAGCGCCGATACCTTAATCGAAGAAGGACATTTAGACCCAGACAGCATTAACAATTTCAGCAAGCGGGCCTTTGTCGAAACCGCTAAAGCGGCCCCAGAAATACAACAAATGGTCGCCGATGCCGCCAAAAAGGGCGATCGCATCACCCGCCGGGAAGTCAAGCAGCTAGCGGACCAGTGGACGGCCATGAGTTCTGAGTTGCTGCCCAACGAACTGAGAGAAAAAGCAGCATCGGGCTCGATGCCGCCCAAGTACCTAGCCCCTCTGGTAAAAGAACTGGAGAAGTTACCAGACAACCACCAAACAGCCATTAAAAAGGAAATAGCCGATAGTCCCGATGTGGATACGGTCAAACAAATGACCTCCGATGCCCGCAACTTGGGTAAATATTTGGACGCCGCAGCTAAGGTCCAAGCTTTGAACGAGTCGGCCTTGGACATGGAGATGGTCTTGGAGGAGGCCTTGCGTTTGGAATGCGTTAACGTGGTGGCCGATTTGGTCAAGCAAGCTGCCTTGTTGGAGAATACGGCGGCTAAAGTTTATACCACTTGGAAGCGAGTGGGGAGTTTGGCAGAACGGTTGTTTGTCGATACTGGGGCGAGTACCCCTAATTTGCGACTGTTGCTTGGATGTCTCGATAAAATCTCTGGCAATACTATTGAGGTAGATCTGAGTGAGGTGGGCGATCGTATCATCCGCCTCCAAATCTTGTCCGAGGGTAAGGAGTAGCTAGACCCTAATCTTGATTAGACAGGAAATTATGAATACTGCCAAGGAAAATCACTTGCCTTCTCTTCAAAGTGAAGACATTTCGATTTTAAAAAATCTAGCTGCTAATTACTCACCGTTCGCCCATTTTTTTAACTGAAAAAAAAATGGACGAACAGTGAGTACATACTTATAAAATGTTGGCTTCCGCGCACGTCAACCGATTCTCTAGCGCAACAGGTAGCGCAATTTAATCTCTGTATGGGTATTCTCCTTCACCTCAAACGCTGCCTCATCAAAGGATGGCGGCCTCCAACTCAAGTTAGGATTGTTGGAAAAGCAAAAACCCTCTACGGGAACGCTAAGCAAACCCGTATCTATTTTGAGGTTATCGTTTTCATCGTGATAGCAGGCGATCGCATAACGTCCTGGGGGGAGACTGACCAGTATTTTTAAGCTGCCTTTTTCTGCAAGCACCCGCTCTCCTTGTAGCTCCTTTCCTTCTTGTAAAAAGACTTTGCTATCGTTGAAGATACCAAAGGCAATATGTCCGCCATCGCTAGCGATATTTTCGACTGTTACAGTAAGCGTGAAATTAGCATCGTTTTGTGCTGCCACGCTGGCGGGAAATAATCCCGACAGCATCAAACATAATACGAGATAGAAGTGTTTTAACATGGTTTTTTTTTCATCAGAGATAGTAAGCGATCGGTTGGTCATCCTTTGCGCCGGCGTGCCACCTATTTCCCCGGGAACCGCCGACAAAGGGGGAAACGCGATCGCTCGTCTCCCCCAAAAGTGTTAACCATCCTATCGTAACACTAAATTTCGAGAGTTTGTGGGAAGAAGTTCCACGGGGCTCCAAAACGAGCGCTAATCCACTTATTAAGTTCCTACATCGGACGCACCTTATATCCCCGCCAGTGAAGTAATGTTACCGTTTCTGCTTGCATATTTAAGTAGGTAGGCAAAAATATTTGCAGAAAATTTTCCCCGTAGAACAGACATCTTGTCTGTTCGGTGTCTAATTAATTTTGCACTCCTACTTATTATTAATTGAACCAGTAATTAAATGATGGTGCGCGGTGCTAGCCCTACTAGCTAATTCCCCCGCCAGAAACCGGGTTTTTACAGAAATTCCCGGTTTCTTATACCAGTTTGTTAAAGTTATGAAAGAGTTAACGATTTTTGAAGACAGGCTAATG
>CAZUCT010000171.1:0-15788 GCA_964619285.1 uncultured bacterium
GAGCCCGAACCAACTCCAGAGCCCGAACCGGAACCGGAACCAGAGCCCGAACCAACTCCAGAGCCCGAACCGGAACCGGAACCAGAGCCCGAACCAACTCCAGAGCCCGAACCGGAACCAACTCCAGAGCCCGAACCTGAACCAGAGCCCGAACCAGAACCGGAACCAACTCCAGAACCGGAACCGGAACCAGAGCCCGAACCAACTCCCGAGCCCGAACCAACTCCCGAGCCCGAACCGGAACCGGAACCAGAGCCCGAACCAACTCCCGAGCCCGAACCGGAACCGGAACCAGAGCCCGAACCAACTCCCGAGCCCGAACCAACTCCCGAGCCCGAACCGGAACCGGAACCAGAGCCCGAACCGGAACCAGAACCAGAGCCCGAACCGGAACCGGAACCAGAGCCCGAGCCCGAACCGGAACCAACTCCCGAGCCCGAACCCGCAGGAGTCACCATTACCCAAACCGGCAACAGTACCGATGTTGCAGAAGGTGGTAAGCAAGACACTTATCGGGTTGTTCTCGACAGCAAACCAACCGACAAAGTCACAGTCACTATCACTCCCGACAGTCAAACAGACCTCGGTGAGGGTGCAGAACAACCTATCGAACTAACCTTCACCCCTTCTAACTGGGATACAGTTCAAACTGTTACAGTAGAAGCAGTGGATGACGACGACGTAGAAGGAGAACACACAAGCACTTTAGTTCACCAAGTCAGCAGCGAGGATGAAAGCTATAATAATGACGTACCTATAATCATAAATGGTACTGCAATCAATACTATCGAAGTTAACATCAAAGATAACGACAACCCACCCCCACCGGGAATTCCGGGCATTACCTTTATAGAACCAGTTCGCAGGCTGGATGTTATCGAAGGGGAAGGGTCGGATCTTTATAAAGTGGTGTTGGATAGCGAACCCACTCATAAGGTGACTGTGGCCATCGCCCCCGACGACCAAACAGAGACCAATCAAAATCAACTCACTTTTACTCCCCAAAACTGGAACAAATCTCAGACAGTCCAAGTTACGGGTGTAGAAGATAGCGTTGTCGAAGAAACACATACAAGCGCGATTACTCATACTGCTACGAGTAAAGACTCGCGCTACGACGAACTAGAACAGAGCTTAACTGTAACCGTAAACGATAACGATAATTCGGAGTCGCAAACTATCCAGCAAGCAGATAAATCCGTAGTGGGCTTAAGCGAAAAAGACGATCGCCTCCAAGGAACTGCCGCCAAAGACGTTCTCCATGCCGGAGAAGGAAACGACATGATTTTAGGTTCCGGTGGCGACGATATTATTTACGGACAGCAAGGCGCCGATCGCCTCGAAGGCGGTAACGGCAACGATGTCATCTTGGGAGGTGTCGGCGACGATAACGTTCGCGGCGAAGGAGGCGATGACCTCATTCACGGGGATGAAGGAAGCGATCGCATCTTCGGCGACGACGGCAACGACCAACTATTCGGCGACTGGGGCAACGACTATCTCTCAGGGGGTGCCGGAGTCGATACTCTCACTGGCGGTTTGGGCAACGATGCTTTCGCCATAGACTTAAACACCGGAGTAACAAAACTCCAGACCGCCGCAGACGTAGATTTAATCGTTGATTTTAACCCCAACCAAGACCGGATCGACTTAGGAACTCTTACTTTTGAGGAAATTAATCTCGAAGAAATTACTGGCAACCTCCCAGGTTCTACTGTTTTGCAAAATGCCGAAACAGAAGAATATTTAGCAATCTTAAAAGGAGTCCTGCCAGAAGAACTCAATGCCGACAACTTCATCTAACCTCGGGAACTGGGAATGGGGAATGGGGAATTGATAATTCCCCATTACCCACCAGCAGTAACAATACGATCGCGCCCAGCCTTTTTCGCCTCGTAAAGCGCCGAATCTGCCTCTGCGATTAACATTTCTGGAGTACAGTTCTTCATAGAAGTAGTAGCAACCCCCAAACTCAAAGTAATGCGATCGCCAGCCGAAGACTTAGCATGAACTATCCCCAGCATTCTCACCGCCCTACGAATTTCCTCTGCCACCTCAACCGCCCTCGGCAGTTCAGTATTTGGCAAAACCACCACCAACTCTTCCCCACCATATCTCGCCACCAAACCCCGGGGAACATCCACCGCATCCCTAATAGCCCCCGCCACCTTCTGCAAGCAAACATCCCCCGCTTGATGGCCGTAAGTATCGTTATACGGCTTAAAACAATCAATATCGCACAAAATCAACGACAGCGGGCCCCCACCCACTCGCCCGCATTCCTGCCACAAAAAGCGATCGAACCTGCGGCGGTTTGCCACCTGCGTCAAACCATCCAAATTCGCCAAGCGCTGCAACTCCTGATTGGCCTTCTCCAACTGTTGATACAATTGAGACTGATAAAGAGCAATACCCACCTGAGTCGCCAACTGTTTCAACAAATCCACCTCCAACTGCTGCCACTTCCTCGAATTAGAACAGTGATGAGCTATCAACAACCCCCACAACTTCGGCATACTTTCTGCTTGACAATTCTCCGACTTTTCTTCCTTCAATTCCCCACTATTAACCCCCTGTAAAATGGGAACTACCAAATTAGCCTTCACCCGATATCTACTCAACAAATTCAAATGACAATCGCTAAGACCGGCATTATAAACATCCTCCGTCGCCATTATCCGACCCTGTTGATACGGTATGATATAGCTTTCCCCAAAACAAGGATCGTAAATAATCTCATTTAAAATCGAAAAAGATTTATCCCTAACCGATTCTACCGCCACAACTCCCCTCCAGTCCTCAAAAAATCGGAAAACAACCGCCCGATCCACCTCCAGAAACTCCCGCACCTCATCCACAGTAGTTTGCAAAATCGCATTCAAATCCAAAGAAGAGCGGATCCGCGCCAAACTTTCCAGAATTAACCGTTCTTTTGCCGCCTGTTTTTGCAAAGCCCTCTCCGTCAATTTCGCTTCCGTAATATCCCGATAACACCACACCCTCCCAATTATCTTCTCTCCCAACCATTGCGGTTGAGTGTAGCGCTCAAAAATTCGACCGTCTTTCAACTCTAAAACCTCGACACTTTCTACCTCTGGGTTGTCGTAAAGTTCTTTAACTCTTGTTAAAAATCCTTCGGGATCTTTCAACTGCTCTTGCAAAAGCCCCAGGCGCTTTTCCTGAACTCCTGGCAGCATAAATTCCGTCGGTAGCTGCCACATTTCTAAAAACTTTTGATTAAAACTAATCGCATTTCCATCAGGATTTACTGCAATAATCCCATCTGCAGTCGATTCTAAAGTTGTATGAAGTAAAGATAACGTCCGTCTAATTTGTTTTTCTAATGGGGGCATTCCCACCCCTTCGGCTTCAGTTTTTTCTGACTCTAATACCATCACGCCCACCATGAAATCTTCTTCTTTTAAACCTCGCTCTTTTAGTTTTTGTGTTAACCTATTTCCTAATAATTCTACTTCCTTAATTTTCCCTTCCTTTCCTTCCAATCTTATTTTAGCTCTTATCTGCTTTACAGATTGTTTGTCAAAAAATCTCAATAATTCTGCTTGCATTTTTTCCCGCTCTTCGGGAACTATAATAGTTAATATCGAGCGATCTACCAATTCCGCTACTTCATAACCTAACTCTCGGGCACCCCATTTATTGATGTTTCTAATTATGCCCTCTCTATCCATCGCAACACAGATTGTTGGTAAATTATCGCATAAAGCTTGATCCCACACTTTCTCTGCTTTTTTTTCTGAGGACTCTCCATCGCCTGAAGTTGTTTTTTCCGAATAACTTGAACTTAACTTTCTTGTTGACATTGGATTTTATAAGTATTTTTACTGAGACTACCGATTGAAATTATTTCCAGTAGGTGCAAAACCATTCTCCAAGAGAACTGCCAGCCTTAAATTTTTTTTAGTAATTATATTATCTTACCACTTCTTTTGATGGTAGAAACTTAAGTTTTTTTAATATTAACCTCCGATCTCGGCATATTTCTGTTAATGTTTTTCCTACTTTGGAATCGATCCCGCACCCCGGACATTCCCACTTTCCCCCCTAATTTCCTATTTCCAGAGACTAGATGCAGATGGCCATCACCTAAAAATAATCAAAAATTGTTTTTTAATTTTTTAAAATGGCCCATTTAATTGTGGGCTGGCAAATTGCTTCTCTTCAAGCCTCTAAAAAAGCCATGGACTCAACAATTTTTAGCGAGCAAACTAACAACTTTCCAAGGCAAAACTCCGAGCGATCGCCCCTTAATTTCCCCAGAAATACTCCCCGATTCTTCTAACAAATTAACTAACCGAAAATCCTCCAAATTTAGATTGCTTTTAAACTCAAAATCCACCTCCCTTCCTTCCGCTTCGTAAAATCTTAAAACCCATTCATCTTCCCTAGATTCCGACTGCTTAAAAGCCATCAAAATCAAACTCTGGGCTTGTAAATTCAAAAAAGAATTTATTGGCGGTAAAACCCCATTTTTATCCTCATTAAAATTAAGCGAAATAATCCGTGGCAAAACTGGCAAATTCAACTCGTAACCCCGTCGCACAGTACCCCCATCTCGCCACCCGCCACAATGAGGATAAATAGCATAAGTAAAATAATGAACTCCCAGATCCGCTTCTGGATCCGGCCAAGTAGAACCTCGTAATAAAGTCAAACGCAAGCGATCGCCATCAAAATCGCAACCATATTTAGCATCGTTCAACAAACTAACCCCATAACCATCTTCGCTCAAATCTCCCCAACGCAAAACAGGAACTTCCCACTTAGCTTTTTCCCTGGGAGAACTCGGTTGAGTAGGTCTTTCAATAGCCCCGCAAGGAATCTCATAAGTCAAGCATTTACCCTCCAAATTAAAAGCAAAACTCGCCTTAACCAAAACATGATTTGACTGCCAATTCACCCGATTTTCCACCTTCAAAACCCGCGAGCCCGCTTCCAAAACATAATCTTGACAAAACTCCGAATTTGCCACCTCCCTAACAACCCGAAAACGCCAGCGCAAATTACCCTTTTCCACCCAATAAATCTCCTTTAATTTTGGTGGAGGTAAAAGATGCTGTTTGTAATCGGGATTAATATTCCAAGCATCCCAATATTGCCCCCCATCCGCGAAAGCCTGCAATTGACTTTCTTCCTCCGAATATTTCAAGACTTCCCGACAGTAAACCTTGTCAAAAATACTCGCTAAATCGCCCGTTTTATTATCAACTAATACCCGCAAAAACTCGTTTTCTAAAACCCTATCTTTTTCCTCCAAAATAACTTGTTTGACAAAGCCGCGCGATTTTGATAGAGTTGCTCTAGTATCTTGGGCGTTTTTAGTGCCACTTAGAAATTGGGCAACCTCCAAGCTAGATATATCGAGAGTTTCCGCCTCGCAACCCCATAACCAAAAGACTTGATATCCCACCCCCGGCACCTTATTTGCCAAAAATAGCAAGGCGGGCCCGCCTGTAGGTTGGGTTGAGGAACGAAACCCAACATCCAACCGTGGCCCTCCATCATCCTCCCCCCTTTCAAAAGGGGGCCGGGGGGTATCGGACAATTGAGACTCCAGAACTTGTCCCGAATCGTCCCAAACTTGCCATTGGTAGGACGGAGGGAAAGCCCCAAGAGAAACGACAGCTACGGGCGATCGCTCCCAATTAAGAGGATTAAAAACCACAATTGGTTTAAGAATCGAAGCATTTTCTCGGGAATTTTTCCTTTGTAAAAGTGCTGGTGGGGGGGAGAGAATCAGGCGATCGCTAATAGTAGATAAAGCAGTTTCCAAAACTTCCCAACCCACCCTTTCCACCTCCCGCCAAGCAGGATTAGCATCCCGGTAAACCTCGGCCATGGCAGAGCCCGGTAAAATATCGTGAAACTGATTGAATAAAACCTTTTTCCAAGCAATTTCTAACTCTTGTTTCGGATAAACCGCCCCAGTAGCGATCGCCGCAACAGAAGCAAATAACTCCGCCTGAAACAACAAATCTTCGCAGCGGCGATTGTAAAACTTTTGGTCGCCGTGGCTGGTATAACAACCCCGATGAAACTCCAAATAAAGCTCGTCGTTCCAAATAGGATAAGTTGTGTTTTTTGCCTCAGAAATAGAAATTAAATAATCCTCAACCTTAGCAAACTGCAACCGAGGAAAAAAAGGAGAATCTTGCCAAATTCTAGCTATTTCTAACATATCGCGAGTCGGCCCGCCCCCGTGGTCTCCCACTCCCGGCAGCCAAAAAGCATCCTTCAAACCAGTTTTTAGTTGAAAGTCGCCAGCATATTTCGCCATCTTCACTGGTTCGATATTTTCTCCGATAGGAGGGGACATAAAACTCAAAATTTCGCTACCATCTAAACCCCGCCACCAAAACACTTCGTAAGGGAAATTAGTAGTATCGTTCCAGCGGAGTTTTTGGGTGACAAAATATTCGATGCCGCCGCTTTTGAGAAACTGGGGTAACTGCCAGCAAAAACCAAAACTATCTGGCAACCAAGCTACTGCAGAAACCTTACCGAATTTTTCCTTAACATCAAGCTGACCGTAGAGAATTTGGCGGGCGATCGCCTCTCCCGAAATAATATTTAACTCCGGTTCCACCCACAAACCCGCCGCTATTTCCCATGTACCTTTTTTGACTCGTTCTTTAATTTTTGCGAATAAATCCGGTCGATTTTCTTCTATCCATTGATAAAGTGCCGGAGTCGAATGAGTAAAGATTAATTCGGGAAACTCTTGTTGTAAATTTAACACCGATTCAAAAGTTCGTTGGGCTGCTTCCCAAGTTTCGCCGACCGGCCACAACCAGGCTAGGTCTAAATGGGCGTGACCTAATAGTTTGATAGTTGAGTTTTTTGGAAGTTTTGAGTTATCGGGAAATTCGAGAAGTTTTTCTCTTAATTGAGAGAGCGATCGCTCGAATTTTTCTCGATTAGATACAGCTTGCCACTCTATTAATTGTAATTGAGATTTTAAATAGTTTAAATTGTCATCGGTGCCAGGATTAACCCTTTTAAAAAACTCTTCTAAAACCGCCAACTCATCCGCCACCAAACTCGGAACCGAAAAAGGATTATCCAAGCTTTCGTACTCGCAACGAGAACTAACCAAAGCCCCATCGTCATGCCCCGGACTGACCAAACGCAAAGCTAAATTAATCCGAGTTTCTGGCACCGCAGATGAAGTTAATAAAACTCTGGTATAACAGTCGAATAAATCCCCCGTTTGTACTAAAATCCCATTAACAAAAATTTCCGCCTTTTCCGCCCACCACCGCAACGCCAAACGGCAAGATAACCCTCCTAGAAAATAACCGTTTAAATGGTTAGGAATTAAATGGTTAGGAATGATTAAATCTTGCCTCAACCAAATCACCTTTTGTCCTCGCCCCCAGGGAAGATGTCCTTTTTCGTTGCAGCAAGCAACGGGCCAACTATCGGCGGGAATTATGGCCCCATCGGCAGCATCGCCCTCCCAGTAGCGCCATCGGTGCTGGATGTTGAGTCGGGTTAATTGGTGTAATTTTTCGATCGCTTCTTTTATTTCCACTTCTTTTGCTAGTATGTAATCATCCAAACTCGATCGCCTCTCAATCGGTGTAAAATTGTTGCTTCATACTCAGGACGAGTACTCTTACTCAAAAACAAGAATAGAGGAGAAAGAAGAAAGCTTAAGCTGTTGTTTAAACTGCCCGTCGAGATGTCGCTCTGAAGGCAAGAGGCAAGAGGCAAGAGACAAGAGGCAGACATTAATCGTGAATTTTGAATGGGCATTAGCTTACTTTAAATTGTTGTTTTAAAAATACAAGATGGCTCCCTAAAATTGACTGGCTCTCCCAAGGGAACTCGTGATTTTATTAATAATCAAACTTCCTACCAGCAATTAACAATGGGTGCATCTCAATTTTGAAGAAAACCAAGGATTTAACGCTTTTTGCTAATTGCTAATTGCTAATTGCTAATTGCATCTAGCCATTAGCGATTAGCCTGTCTGACCTTAGCCATTAGCCATTTTCTATTTTTGCAAATATGGGATGCTCCCATTAACAATTAGCAATTAGCCTGTCTGACCTTAGCAATGAACAATTAACAATTAGCAAAATATAACCATGACATCGACTCATTCCGGTCCTTATAAAAGCAGGTTATTTAACTTTATAACCAAGCAATATCGAAAGATGACAGAAACATTCGATCGCGCCTTACACGAAGTTAAATACGCAGTCGCCGCCACGGCCCAAATTATAGCTTATCCATTTTATGCGATCGTCCAAAGCAGCCGCTTAAGTCTCAAACAAGCTCGACAGCAAGCGCAAAAGATTTTACCACAAAAAAGCGAATTTGTCAAGGAAAAAAGAGAAGAAACTTCAGAGCTAAAAGCAGTGCCGGGAGACGGGCCAGTAAGAAAAATCTTAGACGCGGCCACTGAATTAGTCAACAACGGGCCAGTACCCGATGAAGGGGCGAGCAAGAGTTTGTCCTTTCAAAAAAAGGAAGAAATATCGACCAAGAGTAGAAACAAATATATTAGATCGCGCTTTTGGTCCGTAAAAACGCGGCGGGCGGACGATCGCCCAGGAGTTAAGAGCAAGACCAAAACAATCCCTTATAGGGTAATTGTGGGAATAGCTTGTAGCTTAGAGAACGGAAACTTGGTATTAGTAACCGCAGGCAATCAAGTATTAGACATTTTAAGCAAAGCACGGCAGCGACAGCTAAATCGACGGATTTTATTAGAAACATTAAGAGCTCGACGCGATCGCCGCTTGAGAGAACAACTCGAACAAAAAACCCAGCCTGGAAAACTCAAACCCTGCAGCCAACTAGCCTACCAGAAAAAAGGACCGAGCAAGCTTTGGTGGCAAATGTTGGCCTGGATGGAAACCAGCGCCATCGCAGTGAAGGCCAATTTATTTGATGAATCGGCCTTAAGGGAGCTTGAGGAGGCAGAAAGTCCGAAGGAGGGTCAGAACAGCAGTTCTCTAGTAGTCTATAAAAGCAACAAAGATTTGCAACCCTTAGGCCAAGAGTGGGGAAACTATGCAGGGATGCCAAAGTACGAACCTTTAATCGGCCTGACCCAAAGTTCCTTATTGATGTTTTTAGACGAAGCGATCTCCGCCATAGAAAAAGGGGAGATCGCACTAGCATTAGAGACAACAGCAAAAGCAGCAAGACTAAAATCGCCAAAACTGCTGCCAAAAAGCAAGGTTCCCCAGGAAGGTCTCTGGCATAGTTTTCTCAACCAATATTTTTATCCGATGGCCCCCCTGTTCGGGTTAGGGGGATTAATACCTTACCAGGAAGAAGAAGAATACCTCCAACAGCTAGGGCAAGGAAAGCTTTCCTCCGGAAAAGGAAAAGAGGGAACGGGGAGGGAACATTCGGCCCCGGCAGCACTGAAACAACAACCCAAGGCCAACTTTGGAGGCAAACCTTATGGGTTGCAGTTAAACGAGACGGCTTCTATGTGGGCGAGCGTTTCCTTATCTGTACCGCCAAACCAGCCTAGTCTCGAAACAAATTCTAACCCCAATCTCCAGCTAGCATCCAATTCAGAGGAGAAAGAAGAAGGCGATCGCCTGGAGTACAAACCAGACTTTTTAGAAACAGACTCGGTATCGGTGGGATATGTCAAACATCCCTTAGAGCTGTTATTAGAATGGTTAGATCTGGTCATGTTGCGTTGGGAAGAAAGCATCCTCCAAATTAGTCAATGGCTGCACGAACTAATCTTTCGTTCTCGCGATTGAGTTTATCCCCCCTTGTCCCCCTTGTCCCCTTGCAAGGGTTAATTGTAAAAAACTTACCCCTGGGGGGTTGGGGGGATCGAGTCTCCCTTGTTAGAAAAACTGGATGCTCCCATAACTCGTTGCAATATTAAGATATGATCGAAAAGTCGTAGATTTTTAAACCCTCCAGGGAAGAAAATAGAATGCTGACTCTGAAAATAGTTGTTAATATCGTCGTCCTTTCCTTCGTGGCCTTATTCATCTTTGGATTTTTGTCCAACGATCCAGCCCGGAACCCGAGCGGTCGCGATACGGAATAAAACCGACATAAAAATTTAGCCCCTACCTCAATTATTGGGGTGGGGGCACTTATTTGGCCTGGAAAAAAGAAAAGATTTAGCAATCAGTTCGCGATTTGTCAAATATCAGGGGCAAGCCGGGGCGATCGCCCTAACAAAAAACAAACTCGTTTGGGATTGCTATATATTAGCCTCTAGAGAACCCATCGAGAAACCCGGTTTTTTCAAAAAACCGGGTTTCTGAGATACCAAAAAACGTGGTGTCTGGCAATACTTGACCGGTTCTCTAGTAAAAAGAAAAGGAATTAACAAGAACCAGAAGCGCGGCGGACGGAAAGTGCCCCGGCTTCGTTTTCCTACTTTTGCCTTTTGCCTCTTGCCTTTTGCCTGAATTAAATATGCCCTACTTACCGCCCCCGCAACCGCCAGCAATAATTTTAATTCGATCGCCCGAAACGAACTCCGCCCCAGAAACTAGGAGTCAATTAACAGAGGCAACCATCTTTTCCTACCAACAACCAAAGGTGGCATACCGGGCCACTATCTGGTACAGATTGCCTCAAATAACTTCTGAGGAAAACGAGGTCGAAACTAAGGCCCTAAAGTTAGGGCCGCCGATAGAAATGGGTTTGCCGTCAAGTTCGACAACAACTCCCACCTGGGAAACCATACTCATAACGCCACTGGAGGAAACTCCAATCAATTTAAGACCTTTGACCTCCCCTTGGGGAAAACAAAGCGGCAGAGAAATTCTCCAGCAGTTTAGCCAGACTGGGGCCGACGAACAGATAAACTCTTGGGGAGCAAACCCAGAAGCAGCACTAGAAGAAATTGCTATGGGCGAAAAGTCGGGAGTCCAACCGTTGCAATGTCGGCGGGCGTTGTTTGGGGAGAGGCAAATGGTCGAATCTTCGCCAAAGTTGTGGCTGTCCGATTGTTTGCTCCTGCCGACAGCGGGCGATCGCTCCTTTTCGAGTTCCCCAACAGATAATTTGCAGCAGCAACAAAGACAACTTTCCCTAGAAGAATTTTCTCAACGCCGCCAACAACCTCCAGAAGCAGAAAAAGAAGAAGAAGAAAAAGAAGAGGAAGAAGAAGAAGAAGGAATGTCGGATGGGAAAGAGGAAGATAAAGAAGAAGAAGAAGAAGAAGAAGAAGAAGAAATAGAAATACCCCTGCCTGCAGACGTCATAGAAGTCACCGCCGATAACCAAGAGTTCGACCAAAGGCGACAAATAATTACTGCCAGAGGAAACGTCTTAATTAGATTTCGGCAGGGAGTAATAGATGCCGACAGAGTACAAATCAACTTAGAGACTCGCCAATTAGTGGCTCGAGGAAACGCTGCATTTACTCGGGGGGAACAAGTGTTGCGCGGGGAAACAATGGCATATAATTTAACTCTGGGCATCGGAAACATAGAACGAGCCAACGGAGAATTATTCGTGCCCAGTGCCGGAACTGACTTTTCTGGGGAGTCCCCCGCAGCAGGAAGTTTCGGCGATACCGCACTTATAGAAACGCCGTTGAGCGATCGCCTAACCGTCGCCCAACCTTTAGAAGTAAAACCTGGGGGCAGGGGCGTCAGCGTCGGCATCGGTGTCGGCAGAAGATTGGGTTTGCCGCAACAGGGAGGCACCGTTAACCGACTGCGTTTCGAGGCCGATCGCCTCGACTTAACTGCAGATGGGGGATGGGAAGCGACCGAGCTGCGACTAACCAACGATCCCTTTTCGCCCCCAGAACTAGAACTGAGGGCAGATCGAGCAGTATTAACCAAACTATCGCCATTCCAAGACGAACTGCTGACCACCAATCCCCGGTTAGTCTTAGACCAAAATTTCAGCCTGCCCCTGCTGCGAGAGCGTACCATTATAGATCGGCGAGAAAGACAGCCCAACCCGATTCAATTTGGGTTCGATCGCGAAGAGAGGGGAGGTTTCTACGTTCAGGGCAGCTTCGAGCCCGTCAGACAGGAAGGGTTGCGACTGAGTTTAAGCCCGCAATTTTATCTGGAAAGGGCGTTTTTTGGAGACGAAGAAACTTCCGGGCCCTTCAATCCGAACCTCTACGGTTTGAAAATCGGCTTAGATGCTGCTTTGGGACCTAAAACCAGTCTCACCGGGCGGGCAGACTTTATCAGTTTTGAAAGTTTTCCAGATGTAGAAGAGAACTTTAGGGGCAGCTTGCGACTGAGCCAGGAGTTTTTCGAGGGTTACATCCTCACTCTGGAATCGAGTTTTCGCGATCGCCTTTTCAACGGTACTTTGGGATTTCAAACTGTGTATAGCAGCGTCGGCTTCGTCTTTACTTCTCCGACGATCGCCATTGGCGAGTCCGGTCCGGAGTTTAACTTTCAAACTGGCTATCAGTTAGTTAACGCGAGAACCGATCGCCGAGAATTGCTCGAACTAGAACCTTTTGAACCCATCCCAGAAGACGACGAGGATCCCAGGGGGAGAACGGATCTCGGTCGCTTCCAAAGCGTTGTCTCTTTCCAATATCCGATTAGACTGTGGACTGGAGAAGGATTGCCGGCTACAGCCGAAGAAGGGTTGAGATATACTCGCCAGCCTGTGGTTCCTTTCGTACAATTGGTAGTGGGAGGTCGGGCTGCTACCAGTATCTATAGTAACAAACAAGACCAATCTTATCTCAGGGGCAGTATAGGATTATCCGGGCAGTTCGGACATTTTTCTCGGGATTATTTCGACTACACTGGTTTTAATATCACTTATCTTAAAGCTGCTAAAACGGGGGATTCTCCCTTTTTCTTCGATCGCTTGGTGGATACTAGCGTTTTGAGTTTCGGACTGGTGCAGCAAATTTACGGTCCTTTTAGATTGGGCTTCCAGAGCGGTATCAACTTGGATACGGGGGAAACGGTGGACGATCGCTTGACCTTAGAATACAGCAGGCGTACTTATGGGGTAATATTAACCTATAGCCCCAGACGGCAAATAGGCAGTTTGACCCTGCGCATCAGCGATTTTAACTGGCGCGGCGGTACCGATGCTTTTTCCGGTCCTGACGTGCGTCCCGTTGATTCGGGGGTAACTAGGTAACGGTATTGTTGGTTGTTGGTTCCATTCTTGTTAATTGCGTTCTTGTTAATTGCTGATTCCCCATTCCCCATTCCCCATTCCCCAAAAATGACAGAACTGGCATTACAATCTGCCATAGTAAAAGCTCTTTTAGTTCACTACGATTTCGAGCTCGGCAACCAGACTGTCGAGGAAATAGCGAGTTGGTGGGTCAAAAATTACGAGGTTGATTGGTTGCCGTTAGCGGCGATCGAAGCTTTGTATCAAGGTCGCTATAAAGCCATTTCTGTCGAACAAATCTTGACTTTGTGGAAGCGACGGGGAAAACCTATCTACCATTTTAACAGCGAATTTGAAATGCTAGTGCGCAGGCACCTGCCGGAAGGATTGAGAGAGCAATTCCAAGTTAACCCCCCACCAGAAAAAACCCCGCCACCACGGGAGGCGGTTATAGAAAAACCGGAATCTCCCGAGTTACCCCCCACACCTAAGGAAACTCCAGAAAAAACAGAGGTTGAGGAAACTTCCCAAGAAACGCTACCGGAGTCTCTGCCCGGCAACGTCAAACACACCGACTTTTACAGCAAGTTAAGATCCGTCGCCGACAAAAACTCAGATTGTTAATTGTCAATTGTTAATTGTCTATTGTCTATTGTTAATATTTAATTGCCCATTCCCCATTCCCCATTCCCCATTCCCTATTCTCAAATTCCTAACTCAATCTCCGAATTTCCGAATAAAAACAGGCTATACTCAAACCGTTAGCTTGCTTGACAAAGCTAGTGCGCAAGCGCAAATTCGGCATTAAATACCACAAGCGTTCCTCGGCATAGATAGTTTCCGACTCCGCAACCAAAGTTAGCACGTCGTCGGGAGCGATCGCGTAACGACCGATAAAACTGCTACTGCCGTTGTCCCTGTCTTGCAGCAGGGTGCCTTGTTGGGGGTTGTCGCGATCGATAATTGGCACTAAAACCGTCGCCCCAGTTTCTCCCTGGCGAGTCACCCGGGCCCCCGCCAAGGATGCCAGGCCGGGATCTGTTTGGTGTTTTTCGCACAGTTTAATTACTGTGGAGTCTTCTGGTGGGAGGATTTCTATATTTAGCTCTAATTTGCCGGCTTGCAATTCTCCAGAGGTTAAATTGTGAACGGTCCTTTGGGAAAACCATTTGCCGGCGCTTTGTTGGAAAAATTCGATAATGTCCATTTGATTTGCTTTTGATAATTTGTCGGTTTCTATTATTCCATTTTTTGTTGTCAATTGTCAATTGTTAATTGTTAGTTGTGCTTCTTTTTCTGGGTTCGATAATATTAGGATCGACACCATAATAATTGGCGGCATCAAGCATATTAAACTTCAACAATTTTTCATCCCCCAAAGATTGTTTAACAGTTGGTTTAGAAAGTTGGCAACCTAAAACCTTAATAATTTCGGTGGCGATCGCCTTTGCCAGCAGTGGCGGTACCGAATTGCCAATTTGGCGAAAACCGTGCCATTTTGTCCCATGAAATCTAAACCAATCTGGATAGGAATGCAACCTGGCCGCTTCGCGAACGGTAATGCATCTAGGTTTAAAAGGATGAAGGGGCCGAGGAGAAGTATAAGCACCCCTATTGCTAGGAGTTCCCGCCCTCAAAGTGTTAGAAATTCCTTCGGGATGTAGTTTGTGAAAACGGCTTTTTGGCTCGCTTTTTCCGGGTAGGGTTGCGGCAAATCTACCTATAGATTCTGGGGAATGTTTAGTCTGCAAACAGCCAGTAAGTATGTTAGAGTCGAAGTCGCGAGGATAGGAATAGTCATCCTCAAAAAAATCGAGAGCCCGCATTTTTTTGGCATAGTCGCTAGGTTCGCCATATTCTACTTTTAACCAGTCTTGTTTTAACAATTCTGAGTATCTTTCTATTTCCGGTAAATCGGCGATCGCTTCTTTAACTGTTGGAGATTTTTGCAGGTTATTAGTATCGGATATTTCCCTTTTTTTGCGGGGATTAGCCGTGATTTTTTCGGGATAACTCGGCATTTCAAAGCCTTTTTTAACACCTAACAAAAATAATCTTTCTCGACTTTGTGGCACTCCATAATTAGCAGCATTTAAAACCTGGTAAGGCCAAACAACTTGATAGTCGTTTTTTTCAATTTTTTCTCTGACTTCATCTAAAAAATTTTGGTGTTTGCCTGCAGTCAAACCTTTAACATTTTCGATGACAAAATACTTAGGTTGTAACTCCAAAACCAGCCGAATAAAATCAAGCATTAACTGATTGCGAGGGTCATCTAAAACTTGCTTTCCCATCTGAGAGAAACCCTGACAGGGAGGGCCGCCAAAAATAACATCAATGTCGCGATCGCCCAAAGAAACCTCCTTCCGAATATCTTCCGCAGTTACCTCCGCGACGTTGCGACAAAGTACGGACCAAAAAGGGAAATTAAACTGATGAGTAGCGCAATGAATTGGGTCTAATTCTACGGCAACGGGCACGTCAAATCCCGCCATTTCAAAACCGAGAGTCATGCCCCCGGCCCCTGCAAATAAATCGATTGCTATTGGTCTATTTGGTAAAGTCATTTTTTTGAATCAGTTCGTAGTAATCGCTTTAGCGATAAAAATGTTCCTAGTAATCCCCAAGTTCGTAGTAATCGCTTTAGCGATAAAAATGTTCCTAGTAATCCCCAAGTTCGTAGTAATCGCTTTAGCGATAAAAATGTT
>CAZUCT010000172.1:0-13087 GCA_964619285.1 uncultured bacterium
CAGCTTTTTATCGCTAAAGCGATTACTACGAACTAGCTTATTTTACCCCCAACAGTTTTTTATCGCTAAAGCGATTACTACGAACTAGCTTATTTTACCCCCAACAGCTTTTTATCGCTAAAGCGATTACTACGAACTAGCCTATTTTACCCCCAACAGCTTTTTATCGCTAAAGCGATTACTACGAACTAGCTTATTTTACCCCCAACAGCTTTTTATCGCTAAAGCGATTACTACGAACTAACTAACCCTATTGGGCCAATGGCCCCCAAAAAAAACTTTAGAAAACCCCTTGACAAATGGTTTTTTTTAAATTACAATAAAACTTGTCCGGGGGAACTCGCCTATACGCTTGATTATTTATTCAACAGAAAAAAAATAAGGTAGAACGGGCTGCCCGTTCTACACTGTGCGCCCGCCAGAAACCGGGTTTTTCCCAAAAACCCGGTTTCTTAAACCCCCTCTAACTCTACTGGCAGTTCGATAACAAACTCCGCACCCTCCCCAGGAGCAGAAATACAATCTAACTTGCCGCCGTGTTTCTCAACCACAATTTGATAGCTGATAGATAAACCCAAACCAGTACCCTGACCCACCGGCTTAGTCGTAAAAAACTTCTCAAATAACTTCTGGCGCACTTCCTCAGTCATCCCCGGACCGTTATCGCCAATTCTAATTACAACCTTCTCCGGTTGCTCGTGGATGTCAAACACAGTCTCCGTCTTAATCCAAATCGTCGGCTGGACCTGAACCTCCCTCTCCTCGTCCCACTCTCGCAAAGCATCGATCGCGTTACCGATAAGATTCATAAAAACCTGACTCATCTTGCCCGCATAACACTCCACCAAAGGCAACTTGCCATACTCCTTACTAACAGTAATTTTGGCTTTTTTACCCTGTCCCTTGAGTTGGCTTTGCAAAATCACCAAAGTTCCCTCAATGCCCTCGTGGAGGTCAACCCGACTCTTGAGATCCTCATCAGTACGAGAAAAATTGCGGAGCGATCGCACGATTTCCCGAATCCGATCCGCCCCCACCTGAGTTGCCGATACCACCTTCGGCAAATCCTCCAGCAAAAACTCCAAATCTAACTCCTCTATTTCCTCTAAAATCTCCTCTGGCGGGTTGGGGAAATGCTGCTGGTAAACTTGTAGCAAACCGATTAAATCTGCCGTATAATGGCTCAAATGAACCATATTCCCGCAAACGCAATTCACCGGATTTTTAATTTCGTGAGCGATACCCGCCACCATCTGCCCCAGAGAAGACATTTTCTCCGCATGAATTAAAGTAGCCTGAGTTTGCTGCAACTGCTCCAAAGCCACCTCCAACTGCCTCTTTTGTTCCTTTAACTCCATCTGAGACTGCCTCAAACCATCCTCCGCCCGCTTGCGTTTGGTAATATCCGTAATCAACCCCTCCAACGCCACCATCTCTCCCGAAGGAGAAAAGATACCAATGCCCTGTTCCCAAACCCACTTAATCTCCCCATTTTTAGAGACAATGCGGTAAATCAACTGATAAGGCCGCTGCTTGCGCATCGCCGCTTCTACCGCTATCCAAAAGCGATCGCGATCGTCTGGATAAGTTATTTGCGACATCGAAAGACTCGGCGAGCCCAGAAACTCATCCGGCGTATATCCCGTCAGCTTGTAGCATCCCTCGCTCACAAACTCCAAAGAGCGATCGACATCGTTACGGAAACGATAAGCCATCCCCGGCAAATTCCCCATTAAAGTAGATAAAGCCCTTTGACTTTCCCGCAGCGCCTCCTCCGCCTTTTTCCGTTCCGTAATATCAGTCATCACCGACAGCAAACACAACTCGTCCCCCAGATGAATAATCTCCGCCGACAGCAACCACACCCGAACCTCCCCAGACTTAATTCTAAACTCGTACTCCAGATTGCGAACTACCCCAGATTTCTCCAAAGTTTCTCTTACCTTAACGCTATCTTCCCGGTTTACCCAAATCTGCAAATCCGCAGCAGTCCGATCTATAACCTCTTCCAATTGATAGCCCGTCACCGACAAAAAACTATCGTTAACCTCGATAAACTTACCCTCCTTAAAAGTAGTAATCGTCATCGGATCCGGACTGGAACGAAAAGCCTTAGAAAACTTTTCTTCAGAAGTACGCAACTTCTCTTCCGTCCGCTTGCGTTCTGCTATTTCAGCTTGCAACTTTTCAATAGCTTCCTTAAGCTGAAAAGTCCGCTCTTCCACCCGTTTTTCTAACTGCTCGTTAGCCCTTTCTAAAGCCTCTTGCGCCAGCACTCGATAAGTAATATCCCGAACCACAGCTTGGAGCCCTTTTCTATCTCCCAACTCCATGGAAGTCAACAATACTTCTGCAGGAAATTCCGAACCATCCAAACGTTTGTGCCGCCAGTCGAAACGACAGCTACCTTTTTCCCAAGCTGTAGCCATATATTCCTTGGCTAAATTAACAGAAAGTTCTCCACTCGGCTGCAATTTCGGACTAAAATCATAAGGTTTTTTACTGCAAAAATCGGTTTTTTTAGTACAACCAAAAAGTTCTAAAGTGGCGCGATTGCAATCTAAAAAACCTGCCTCATCTAAGAGAATTACTGCATCCGTCGTCGATTCGTATAAGCTGCGGTATTTTTTTTCCGATTCTTGTAAAGACGCAATCAATCCAGCTTGTACCGCTTCCGCTTGCTTGCGTTCCGTGATGTCTTTAGTCACCATAGAAAAGCCGCGCAACTCACGGTTTTCGTCATATAAAGCCGTGGCGATCGTATTAGCCCAAAACTTAGTTCCATCCCGACGCGATTGTAAAATTTCTTGCTCGAATCTCCCCGTTTCTTTAGCTTTTTTGATGCCCCGACAATGGAGTCTAATTTTGAGGTCTTCTTTGGTATAAAAACAGGAAAAATGTTGGTCGATAATCTCGTTGCTTTTATATCCATAAAGCCTTTGAGAACCGGAATTCCAACTAACTACATTTCCCTTAAAATCCAACATAAATAGGGCATAATCTTGTACCCCTTCGATTAACAATCGCAAGCGTTCTTCGCTTTCTCTTAGGGCAGATTCTGCTTGTTTGCGCTGAGTAATATCTTCGACAAATCCTTCGTAATAAAGCAGTTGTCCGGCATCGTCGCGCACCGCTCTGGCACTTTCTGAAATCCAAATTATTTGACCGTCTCGGCGATAAATTTGGGACTCAAATTCCGATACCGAATCCCGTTCTCGCAGCACCGTCGCAAACTCTTGTCGTCGTTTGGGTTCTACATATAATTGATGCTCGATATCCATCAGATTCCCCATCATCTCTTCTGGCGAGTTATATCCGTATAAATGAGCGAGGGCGGGGTTGGCGCTGATGTAATGTCCGTCGGGGGTTGTCTGGAAAATGCCAGATACCGCATTTTCAAACATACTTCGGTATTTCGCTTCCATTTTTTGAAGTGCCTCCTCGACCGTTTGACGGTGAAATATCTTGTTTTCTGGTTGTTGCTTTGCCACTTTTTTCTCGATTGTGTAGGTTTTCTGACAGCACCCTTTAATTAACAATTAATAATTAACAATTAATAATTAACAATTAATAATTAACAATAGACAATAGACAATTAACAATTGACAATTAACAATTGACAATTAACAAAGCCAGCGATCGATAGGTACTGTCTGGGGCTTAGAGGCCAAACTCTTTCTTGCTAACCTGGGGAAAAATAGCCGGATTCATTAAAAAAACTCGCGGTTATTCAGCTTTTATGGGTCAACCTTTAAATCTGCCACAACCAGAAACAACATTGCTGTATAAAATATGTCAATTTTTGATATTTTGACCAAAATAGCCTACTCTAATAGCGCAAAGTCAAAGCAAAATCTAAATCTAAATTAAATCTAAAAAATAACCAGCACCCATGAGCGAATCTATCTCCAAGGAAACATCGGCGGCCGTAGCGATCGCCCCAGTAGCCGAAAAATGGCCCCCCCTTTTACAACAACTACTCGACGGTCAATCCCTCTCCTTCGAGCAAGCCTCGGAGCTAATGGAAGGATGGCTCAACGAACAAATCCCCCCCGTCCTCTCGGGGGCCATTTTAGCAGCCCTACAGGCCAAAAGCGTCACCGCCCAAGAACTAGCGGGCATGGCCCAAGTCTTGCAATCCCAATCTGTCGGACAAACCCAGCCCCAGGCCGAAATTAACAACTCCTACCCCATCCTCGACACCTGCGGCACCGGCGGCGATGGAGCTTCCACCTTCAACATTTCTACCGCCGTGGCCTTCGTAGCCGCAGCTGTAGGAGTACCAGTAGCCAAACACGGAAATCGCTCCGCTTCCAGTAAAGTAGGCTCTGCCGACGTCCTCGAAGCCCTGGGAGTCAACCTCAAAGCCCCCCCAGAAAAAGTAACCGCCGCTTTATCCGCAGTGGGGATTACCTTTCTCTTTGCCCCCGGCTGGCATCCGGCCATGAAAGCAGTAGTCCCCTTACGAAAAACCTTAAAAGTACGAACCGTCTTTAATCTCTTAGGCCCCCTGGTTAACCCCTTGCGGCCCCAAGCTCAAATCATGGGAGTTTACGATCCTTCCTTGCTGGAAGTAGTAGCCGAGGCCTTGGGAATCTTAGGCCTGAAAGAGGCCATCGTCCTCCACGGACGAGAAAAACTGGACGAAGCGGGTTTGGGCGATCTCTCCGATCTGGCTATTTTGTCCGCCGATGGGGTACGCACCGAAACCGTAAACCCCCGGGAATTAGGCTTGACCGACGCACCGTTAAGCGAGTTGCGAGGAGGGGAAGTGGAGGATAACGTCCGAATTTTGCGAGACGTTCTCCAAGGAAAAGCAACCCCCGCCCAACAAGACGTGGTAGCCTTAAATAGCTCCTTAGCCTTTCAGGTTGCCGGAGTCGTACCGATGGGAGCCACTGCCGAAGGAGTTAACCGGGCTAAGGAAATTCTCCAAAGCGGCGCGGCCTGGAGCAAACTGGAAGAATTGGTTGAGTTCCTAGCCGGTTAATTGTCTATTGTCTATTGTTAATATTTAATTGCTAACCGCCCCTAGCCCTTAATTCCACGACATTTTCCTTAATAGTCATGTCGTAAGCCCCAAAAAAGTCTTGCCCCAGAAGTCCGATAGCCATTCCAGCAGGAGCGATGCCCACAGGTATCTGGCTGATGGTCAAACCGCCAGCAGACATAGAGCCAACCAGGCCAATGCCTATTTCTACTTCTCTGCCGTCGGCAACCTGGCTGATGCCCGTTCCTTCTGGTATAACGTTGAGATCTTCTGCCATTTCCTGAGTAATTAAAGTGCCGCTAGCTCCAGTATCTAAAATCATTTCGTAGGTTTTAGTACCGTTAAAGGTGACATCTACAATGGGAAGGTTGGAGCGACGACCTTTAATCGGAATGAGATAAGCTCCAGCAGCGGCCTGAGAGCCTTCGGGTAAAACCGCTTCTTCGGGAAACAAACCACAAACGGATTGAGTTAAATTAATCACGTTGCCAGATTTGTCTCGCATGAAACAGTCTGGATGTTCTTGGGCGATCGCTCCTCTGGTAACTACCCCACCATGACTGCTCAGAGAAATAACTGCTAACCAGACAAACAAGATGCTTTTTTTAAGGGGCGATCGCTTCTCAGTAAATAAGGAGGTGAAATTAATCATAATTTATTTATTTTTTTGTGTTTAAATTTTTACTTTTGCTGTAATATTTACAGTTTAACTTAATAACTTTATGAGTTAACCCATAGTTGATGAGGTATGAAAATGATTAATAACGCCCCTCGGGCTTTGCTGGTTCTTGCCGATGGAACTTCTTTTGAAGGTTTCTCCTTTGGTGGCGCGGGAACTGTCATGGGAGAAGTAGTTTTTAATACCGGCATGACCGGTTATCAAGAAGTATTGACAGACCCGAGTTATCGCGGTCAAATCGTGACCTTCACCTATCCAGAATTGGGCAATACCGGCGTCAACCCCGAAGACGAAGAATCTTCAAAACCTCAAGTAAAAGGGGCGATCGCTCGTAATATCTGCTGGCGACCGAGCAACTGGCGCTCCACCCAATCCCTGCCAGATTATCTCAAAGAACACCACATTCCGGGAATTTACGGCATCGACACCCGCGCCCTTACCCGTAAAATCCGCACTCTCGGAGCAATTAACGGAGCCATTTCCACAGAAACTCTCGACCCCAACGAGCTATTAGCCCAAGTGGAGAAAGCTCCCAGCATGGCAGGATTGAATCTCGTGCGAGAAGTTACCACCAAAGAAGTTTATGAGTGGTCCGAACCTACCGATGAAATCTGGGAGTTTAACCCGGCCGTCGCCAAAAACAAAGAAAAATTTACGGTAGTGGCCATAGACTTCGGCATCAAACGCAATATTCTGCGGCGTTTGGCCAGTTACGGTTGCCGGGTAATCGTCGTTCCCGCCGATACCCCACCAGAGGAAATCCTCAAATACAACCCCGATGGTATTTTCCTCTCTAACGGACCGGGAGATCCCGCTGCAGTTACCGAAGGTATCAAGACTACCAAGCAATTGCTCCAGTCTGATAAACCCGTATTTGGCATTTGTATGGGCCACCAAGTTCTGGGCTTGTCTTTGGGTGCCGATACTTTTAAATTAAAATTCGGCCATCGAGGCCTCAATCAACCCGCAGGTTTGCAACAACAAGTGGAGATTACCAGTCAAAATCACGGCTTTGCGATCGATGGCGACTCTTTGGCCTCGGAGGTAGAAATTACTCATCTCAACCTCAACGACCGAACGGTGGCAGGTTTGCGACATAAGTCTTTGCCTTTCTTTTCCGTTCAGTACCACCCCGAAGCAAGTCCCGGCCCTCACGACGCCGATTACTTGTTCGAACGTTTTGTCAAGGTCATGGGAGAACGACGACAGTAGTAGGGCTTTTTGCCAATTGTCAATTGTCAATTGTTAATTGTTAATTTGTTGCTTCTCGAGCTAGTAGGGTGCCCGCAGGGCACCTTAGGAATGGGGCCATGATTCTCGGCCCCATTCCCAATTCCCAATTCCCCAAAAAGATCGATTTCGACTAGACAAAACAGCTATAAAAGAATATAATAGAATATTGACTTAAGCGGAGCTAAAGGAGGATACTGTCATTCCCGAATCTAAAAAATTAAACTTAACCGTTAGCCTGAGAGGGACTCGCGAAATCGGGGATAACTATCAGCTATTCCGTCTAACAGGATTGTTAGACGCATTTTCCGAAGCAACCTTTAGGAAAGTGCTGAGTAACTGTGTCGATAGCGGACCTAAAAATTTGGTTTTAGACTTATCTATGATAGATTTTGTCGATAGCTCTGGATTGGGTGCTTTGGTGCAATTGGTCAAAAAAGCCCAAACTTCAGGGGGAACTTTACAAATAGTCTCAAATCCCCGGGTGACTCAAACTGTAAAGTTGGTTCGTTTAGAAAAGTTTTTGTCCTTACAGCAGTCTGTGGATGCTGCTTTGGAAAATATTAAAAATTCGTGAAACTCAGGCTACTACGACCGGGCAGCTATGCTGAAAATTGCTAATAGCTAATAGCTAATTGTTAATTGTCAATGGTCAATTGTTAATTGTTAATTGACCATTGACTATTGACTATTGTTAATTGTTAATTGTTAATTGTTAATTGTTAATTGTAAAATGGTAAGAATTATTAAAACTACAGGTAAGGCACAAAATGACGGAATTAACCGTTTGGAAACAGCTTAAACCTGTAATGGTATCGCCAGAGGAAGTTAAGAGAATATCCCCAGCTTCTTGGGCTTATGTAGGAGATGCAGTTTACGAATTGTATGTCCGTAGTTTTTATTTGATACCTCCCAAGCGATCGCGCACTTACCATCAGCTTGTGGTGGGGGAAGTTAGGGCGGAAAGTCAAGCCCGTCATCTAAAAACTTTAGAACCTTACCTGACCGGCGAAGAATTAGAAATATTGAGGCGCGGACGCAATGCGGCTTTCGGAAAGCCTAAGCGAGTATCTGCCGAAATCTACCAGCAAGCAACAAGCTTAGAAACTTTAATTGGATATTTATATTTAACAGATTTTTGGCGCTTAACCGAGTTATTAGAACTGTTGAAGTTGTCAGAAGAAAATAGCTAATTGTCAATGGTGAATTGATATTAGCTATTACCGAGAAAAATGAATTATATAGCAAGAGGAAACTTAGCACTGTTGCCTCTTGCCTGCATGCCTTTTGCCTAAAATATATGTCTGCTCAAAATTCAAAACCAACTCCCAAAAACCAACCTCAAAAAACTAAAAACAGGCGAGACGCCTATTCTACAAGTTTCCAGAGCAAGCCCCAAAAAAGAGATTTTCCGAGAAGCAAAAGTAACAGCCAAGACGAAGATTTAATCTACGGTCGTCATCCAGTGGAGGCAGCGCTGAAAAGCGATCGCTCTTTTAATCGAGTCTGGTTGTTGCCGCAACTAAGATACGATCCCCGCTTCCACAGTTTGCTCAACGAAGCTAAAGCCAAAGGTACTCTCATCGACGAGGTAGATCGCGAACGGCTAGAACAAATTGCCCCCAGAAGCAATCACCAAGGCATAATCGCCCAAGTCTCTCCTTACGAATACAAAGAACTCGATGGACTCATAACCCAAGCGCTATCTAAAAGCGATCGCCCCGTAATACTCGTAGCAGAGGGGATCGCCGATCCCCATAACTTAGGAGCCATTATTAGAACTGCAGAAGCTCTGGGAGTGCAAGGTTTGGTAATTCCCCAACGACGGGCAGTGGGTATAACCTCCACCGCAATAAAAGTGGCAGCGGGGGCTTTAGAAAATTTTCCCGTGGCGAGAGTTGTCAATCTCAATCGGGCTCTGGAACAATTAAAAGAAGCTGGCTTCTGGGTCTTCGGTACCGTAGCCGCAGACGGCGAGCCAACTAATAGAGTTGACTTCGGCGATCGCCCCATCGCTGTCGTAGTGGGCAGCGAAGGGGAAGGTTTGAGTCTTTTAATCCAGCGCAACTGCGACGTGTTAATTTCCATACCCCTGCCGGGAAAAACCCCGAGTTTGAATGTCTCCGTAGCAACTGGCATGGTTCTTTATGAAATTTGTACCCAGCGCTGGCATAGTAAGTTGCTTCTGGAGACTAAATGTCAGATCGACAAAAAAAAGCCATAGAAGATACAATTTAAAGAGAGAGTCGGGAAGTTAATTCCCCACTCCCTATTCCTTATTCTCTAAAACCATGAAAGAATTTTTAACTAACTTGTTCAATTGGTTCGGACTTGCCTGGTGGGTTGAAATTATAACGGCGAATCCTCGCTGCACTTATTATTTCGGACCATTTCTAACGGCAAGAGAAGCTAAGGCAGAAACAGACGGTTATATAGAAGACTTAGAAAGCGAAAGTGCCCAAGGCATTAAGGTCGAGATACTCAGATGCAAACCTCGCCAACTGACGGTGGAGGACGAAGACTTGGGAAAAAAAACTGAGCTTTTAGTCAGCTCGCCTTTGAATACTCCGGCTAAGTTTATTTAAGAAAATGGCGAAGGTATTGTTTCAGAAACCCGGTTTTTTGGAAAAACCGGGTTTCTTGACCTGTTCTGTTATTCCTGCCAAGTTTATTTAAGAAAAAGCTGCTCGGCTATCCAGCGATCGATGTCTGCCAATACTAAATCTGGAACCTCCCAAGGAAACAGATGAGCGGTGTTGGGGTAGCAGCGCCAGGCGGCATCTTTGAGAGCTAGAGCCGTTTCTCGGCTAGACTCGGAGGTGATGTGGCGGTCTTCTGCCCCGGCAAGCACTAAGCAGGGACATTGAATCTTGGGTAAGTCGGGCAGTAGATTGTAGCGGGCTCGCAAAGCTATATTTAAAGCTCTAGTGGCAGCTTTGGAAGTTTGTAAATAAGCGGGTACTGCTTCGGCGGCTAAATAACGATAGGCGGTGGGAGTGTGTTGTTGAATTAGGTATCTGAAAAGCGATCGCTTCCCAAAAGTATCTATATTCCACTGCCAGCTAGGAAACCACCAATTAACGATCCCTGCCAAACCGGTGTAGAGATTATCTTGCCAGGTAATGCGTGGATGACTGCTTCTGGGTCTCGCCGCCGTCCCTATTAAAATCAGTCCCGACACCCGCTCGGGACATCTAATGGCCAACTCCATGGCCAGAATCCCTCCCAAAGACCAACCTAAGATTAAGCATTTGTTAATCTGCTGTTGGTCCAGGAGGGATTCTAAGTCTAGAAGGTGTTGGCTCATTTCAAAGGAAGTCAAGGATAATTGACTTTTGCCGTATCCCCGCAAGTCTGGGGCAATAATTTGGAAGCGGGAGTGGAGGCGATCGCTAAAGACTGACATGCATTGCCCCGAACCTGGATGGCCGTGCAAGCACAAAATTGGGAATCCTTTCCCCTTGACTTTTAGGTTTAATTGTGGTAACGACATGAAGAAAAAACAATTAACAATTAACAATTAACAATTCCCCATTCCCCATTCCCCATTCCCCATTCCCTATTCCCTAATTTTATAAATGGGAACCGGGCGGTCTATTCCTTTAAAACGCTGTTCTCCCATCAATTCCCAACCAGAGGGCGATCGCAACAAATTATAAGTATTTTCGCTAATTACGCAATTTCCAGGAGGACAAATAGGCTCCATCCTGGCAGCCAAATTAATAGTAGGGCCCAAGACGGTATAATCGACCCTTTGAGAGCTACCCACATCTCCAACAACAGCTTTACCGCTATTAATAGAAATGCGCAATTGTAAAATTTCTCCTAAGGCATTATTCTCGTTAAGAGCCTCCAAACGAGCCAGCATTCTTTTAGCAGCAACTACAGCGCGATCGGCATGGTCGTCTTGAGGTTCTGGAGCTCCAAAAAACGCCATAATGCAATCGCCAATAAACTTATCTAAAGTCCCCCCAACCTCAAAAACTTCCTGCAACATTTCCTCAAACAAATGATTTAATAACTCAGCAATTCTCGACGGACTTAAGCGTTCCGAAAGTTCGGTAAAACCAACAATATCTGCAAATAAAATACTAATCTCAGATTCAATTGGAGTCAAAATACCGTCAGACAATCCTATTTTCAATAACTGTTGTACCACTCCTGGAGAATGATAGCGCTCTAACCTTTGACGAATGATTTCTTCCCCTCTCAATTGACGGGACAATAACCATCTTTGCACGCTGGCAGCGACCAAATTGCCAATAGCAGAAAAAAAGCTCAAATCTTCATCCCCACCTTGCTGCCAGCTTTCATAAGAAATAAGAGCATCTGCATAAAGGACGCCACAAACCCGATCTTTATCTAATAAAGGAACTGCTAAAGCGCTACGAATACCCTTATTAATAATCGTCATTTCTCCTTCAAAGCGGGCATCAGTTTGAGCGTCGGCTGTTTTAATTGCCACTTTTTCATCAAACACTGTCCGACAAATACTCTTGCTAATCCAACTGCTGCCAGCCGGCAAATTTGCACCCGGGGAAGGATTTTTAATAGTAGCATCAATTAATTCTAATTTTCCGTTACCTTCAATATCGACTAACAAGGCTAGCCTTTCTAACATGGTTAGTTCTCGCAAAACTATTTCTTGAACTCTAGCAAAAATTTCTTCTATCGACTCGGCGCTACCCAGCATTTTTGCTATTTCTACTAAATCTTTTAATCTGTCTATAGCCTTGCGATAATTGCTGAGATTTTCTTGTTTTGTCTCCGCTTCTATCCATTGCTTTTGAAACTGTTCGGCATTCCCAATTAATGTCAATTCTTGGCTGGTAGGCTTTTCTTTTGGAGGGGTTGGAGCTGGGGTTGGAGCTGGGGTTTTTATTAAAACAATATTGAGAATAATATTATCTAGCTGGACGATATCCCCTTGCTTGATTTTTTTTCGCGTAGCGATGGGATTATTGTTTAAGATGGTTCCATTTTTGCTGCCGAGATCTTCAATTATCCAGTTCCCTTCATCTGTTTTTAACAAGCGGCAATGGTGGCGAGAAACGCCACTATAAGGCAATTGTAAATCGCATTCTGGCGAGCGACCGATGATAAATTCGTCTTTATTTGCCGTAACTATTTTGTCTCGATCGCCCTCTTTAAAGTACAACCTTAATTCTGCCATTTTATTTCAACCTCTCGAAGCTGTATTTTTTAACACCCTTCCCCCTGAAATCTTGAGTGGGCCTTAATTCCCTGGCGGCTCGATTTGCGGGCCAAAGTTTGTCGCTCTTCCCTTCTGCGTCTCTGCCTCCAACCATCATTTTAATTCCTACGGTTAACAGCCACGATGCTTTAGATTTTAGATGAGTTCGTAGCAATCGCTTTAGCGATTGTAATAGATTTATCTTAAATCGCTAAAGCGATTACTACAAACGATAAAAAAAATACATGACCGAACGAAAACCAATACTAGAATGGCTCGCATTGTGACAAAAGCGAGAAGTACAAAAATACTCGTCCGCTAGACTATACTGAAAGTTTATTCTCACAAATTGCAACGAAGGAGAAGTAGAAAAACGACTGGTAGCTCAACTTTTAAGTTGAATGGACGGGTTCGTCCAAACCCAAGGAGTGATTCTCCATGGATCGAACAGGCAAGATGCCTGTTCTACGGGATTGCTATATAATTTAACCAAAATTAAATCTATCGGAACTAACCAAAAATGGAAACAACCCAAATCGTCGAAACCTTAAAAAACGACCTACCCACCCTCTTTGAAAAAGACATTTCCTACGATATTTACAGCCAAAATATCTACTTTAAAGACCCCGTTAACAAATTCAAAAGCAAATTTAATTACCGAATTATTTTTTGGACCCTACGCTTTCACGGACAGCTATTTTTTACCGAATTATATTTCGACTTGCACGAAGTCAAACAGACAGAACCAGATACTATTTTAGCAACTTGGACCGTGCGCGGCACTCTCCGGGTTCCCTGGAAAGCGAAAATCTTTTTTAACGGTTATTCGACTTATAAATTGAACGAAGACGGATTAATTTACGAACATATCGACACCTGGGACCGGGAGCCGATAGAGATTTTAAAACAATTTTTCCGCCGTTCGTAGCAATCGCTTTAGCGATGTTAGTAGTAATCGATGAGCGCGATGTTAGTAGTAATCGATGAGCGCGAT
>CAZUCT010000172.1:13187-15734 GCA_964619285.1 uncultured bacterium
GCGATGTTAGTAGTAATCGATGAGCGCGATGTTAGTAGTAATCGATGAGCGCGATTAACCGTTAAACTGAGGAACCGTCGGCTCTTGGGGAGTTAGCTCGGAAGGTTCGTTCCGAGCGATCGCCTGCCCCAAGACTCGTACCAACATATTTGGTCGGAAGAGAGATGTAGGAGTTTCTACCATGTTTAGGACTTTCAAGAACTGCTCCCACCCTTGAGGTCGTTCGGTTCCTAACTGCAAAACGGAATCGAGATACCCGTGCATCAACCGCGTTACCAAACCGGGTTTTGCACCTTCGGTTCCCTGCCAGCGCAAGTCCTCCCCCGTTGCCATCAACCAAGGATCGGAATTTACTCGGGCAAGACGGCGATAAAAGAACTCGGGAAAACCTTCCCTGCTCGGATGCTCGCGCAAACAGTCGCCAAGAGCGATCGCCCCCAAAGCTGCCGCAGTCATTCCCTGACCGTAAACCGGATTAAAAGTACAAACCGCATCCCCCACTGCTATTACTCCTTCTGGTAGTTTCGACAACTTCTCGTAATGCCGCCAGCAATTTTCCGTGCGCCGATAGGCGTAAACGGGAGACAGAGGTCGAGCGTTTTTGACCAGCTCGTAAAGGATCGGATGCCGCAAACTGCGAGTAAATTCTAAAAACTCCGTCTCATCCGTTGGTGGATAGTCCTTAGCGACGCTCCAAACAGTAAGCACCCAACGGTTGCCCTCCACAGAATAGATAACCCCGGCCCGCTTGCTGTGAGGAGGGCGAGGCCATACCACCAGCACCTTCCAATCTGCTTGGAAGCCTTCGGGAATTTCATACCAACGACTGCTATAACCTAAAAAAGAGTTAATCGCAGTTTCGGCGGGCTTTTGGTAGCCCAAACCTGCCAGCCATTTAGGCAAACTGCTATCGCGCCCGCTCGCATCTACCACTAGATCTGCTTCTATCCGTTCCTCCTGGGAGGCAGCTCGCGCTTTTACTCCCGTTATTCGCAAGCAACTGCTGTCGCCGCCGGTCAAGAAACCCGGTTTTTTGAAAAAACCGGGTTTCTTAGTTACTCGGGAGTCACTGGTTTCAGCTAGCAAGTCCGTTACTTTTGTGCCGTCTAAAAATTGCACTTTTCCATCCCGTTGCAGCCGGGAGCGAACTATACTTTCTAACAGTTGGCGACTGCACAAACGAGTATTTAAGTTAGAAGCAAAACGGGGATACCAGCCCCACCAACCGAACCAAGGACATTCTGCGGTCCAGTCCATGAGAGGCGCACCTGCGGCGGCTAATTCTGCTTCCAAACCGGGAAACAGTCCTTCTAAAATTTGCTTTCCTTGGGTTAGCAGGACGTGGACGTGATTTGCTTGGGGCACTCCGGGGCGGGTTTCCGGCTGTTCGGGAAGGCGATCGCGCAGGGTTGCGGATGCAACATCGCGCTCGACGACCGTTACGCGATCGAAATGGTCTGTTAGCACCCGCGCCGCTACCAACCCCGCCATGCTGCTACCGATAACTACGGCGCGTTCGTTTGTCGTTTGAGTCATGGTTTTATTCTCCTTTTAATAATATCGAGTTATTCCAAAGAATCTCTGCTCAAAAATTGCCGCATATATTGGTTGACTAAATCGGGTTTTTCCTGCTGTACCCAATGGCCGCAATTGGGAAGATACCAAATTTGGAAATCTTCCACATATTCTTCCGTGTGGTAGGTTAATTCTTTGCCGAGAAAACTATCATTTTCTCCCCAAATTGTTAGGGTAGGAACTTGCAATTTTTCCCAGTTGTTTTTCTCGAATACTTTCGGGAAAATATTGCGGTAATAGTTAATCGCAGAAGTTAAAGCCCCCCGTTTGGCGAAAGCATCTTTATAAGCTTCTAAATCGGCATCGGTAAAAGCAGATTTTTCCACAGCAGAATTTCTCAATCCAGAAGCGATCGCCTCATAATCGTTTAACTGCAACAACCACTCGGGCAATTCTGGCAGTTGAAAGAAAAAGATATACCAACTTTTAAAAAGTTGCTCGATAGTATTTAAACCTTCGGCAAACTTAGCAGGATGGGGGATATTTAAGACGATTAATTTCTCGACCATTTGTGGATGGGCGTAGGCAAAATTCCAGGCGATCGCCCCTCCCCAATCGTGTCCTACTAACACGGAACTTTCATAACCCAATCCTTTAATCACTCCCTCCACATCTTTAACAAATTCCGACATTTTATAAGCCGACATTTGTGGGGGTTTATCGCTGTCGTTATATCCCCTTAAATCGAGAGCCACTACTTTATAATCTTTGGCAAATTCGGGGATTTGATGTCGCCAAGAGTACCAAAATTCAGGAAAACCATGTAACATTAGCATTAGCGGTCCTTCCCCTTCGCTAACGTAATGGAGATTAATTCCATTGGTGTTAATAAAATCGTGATGCCAATTTCCCGATAATACTGTCATCGATTGCTCCTTTTTTTTTATAGTTCGTAGTAACGACTTTAGTCGTAGTTCGTAGTAACGACTTTAGTCGTAAGTTCGTAGTAACGACTTTAGTCGTAAGTTGGTA
>CAZUCT010000173.1:0-15673 GCA_964619285.1 uncultured bacterium
CCCCACACTCCCCACACTCCCCACCCTCCCCACACTCTGACTTTTTCAGCAAGCCTTAAGTAAGTAACATTCCCCCCTACTATTGAACTATCAACTCTTCCAACGCCGCTTTCATCTCGCTAACCGATGTAGTGGCGGTACCGAATTGACGCACCACCAAACTCGCCGCTAAATTTCCCAACACCGCCGCTTCCCAAAACGAACCGCCGACGCTCAACCCTAAAGTTAAGGCCGCAACTACCGTATCCCCCGCCCCGGTGACGTCGAAAACATCCGTGCGATTAAATGGGGGAACGTGCCAAGAGGCGATCGCACCCTCCTCCCCCCTCTCAAACAAACTCATCCCCTCCTCCCCCCGAGTAATTAACATTCTCTCTGCCCCAGTCAGCTTCAGCAAATCTCTCGCAGCGCGAGCCAGACTTTCGGCATTATTAATAGCATACCCTACCGCCAGTTCGGCTTCCGGCACGTTAGGAGTAAACAACATCGCCCCGGCAAAACGGTGTAAATCCTTCTGAGTATCGACAATAGTACCAGCACGAGACACTGCAGCTTCGATAACTGGAGGAGTAAAAACCCCGTCGCCGTAGTCAGAACAAACTATAGCATTTGTCCGATTGCCCTCTTTACGGATATACTCTGCCAGTCGCAACTGCAACTCCATCTCCGGCAGTTCGTCCGACTTCCGATCCACCCTCACAATTTGCTGAGTCACCGACTGGCGGGCGTGACCGGAAATTCGAGTTTTAGTCACGGTGGGGCGGTTGGGGTCGATAAAAATACCGCCGATATCGATACCGACAGCTTCAAAGATATTACAGAGAGCCTTACCTCGATCGTCTTTTCCCACCAAACCGGCCACCTTAACCCTCGCCCCCAACGTTGCCAAATTATAAATAGCATTAGCACCCCCACCGGGAACCTGGCGAGTCGTTTCGTGACGCAAAATCAAAACGGGGGCTTCCCGAGAAAGGCGCTCCACCTGACCCGTCAAAAACTCATCAAGAGTTAAATCTCCTACCACTAATATTTCAACTTCAGAAAAATCAGCGAGTAATTGAAACAGGCGATCGGCAGAAGCTTTTAAATGCTCCCAAAAAGAAAAAGATTCAGTCATGGTTTTTTAGCTGTTAATTATAACAATCCTAAATGGATTAAGAACTGTGCGCGGACCAGAAACCGGGTTTTTTCAAAAAACCCGGTTTCTCAGATATCGCGATGACCAACGGATTGCTATACGAGCTTTTGAGCCTTGACTTTACCACGGCGATCGCCAATTTTTTCTCCTTCTTTATCCCTTTTATTTCAACCTTTGCTTGACCAAAGCCACCAGTTGAGCCATTTGTTTTTTCAAGGCCGCTATTTCCGCTTGGTGTTTCTTAATTTGAGCTTGCATCGCTTTAATTTCCGCCCCACCGCCAGCCCCCGCCGGGGCCTCTGCCGGGGCCTCCTCCGCCGGACGCTTTTTGGACAATTCAAAGGCCCCTTTAATTGCTGCAGTCAATTCCTTTTTCTCGAAAGGCTTCTCCAGGAAAGCAAAATAATGAGTATCAAAAGGTTCGGGTATTTTCTCCGTCACCTCTTCCTTGCGCCCCGACATGACCACCAAAGGAATTTTTTTCAGCACCGGTTGGGATTGAATTTTTTGAAATACTTCCCAACCGCTAACCCTTGGCAAAAGAAAATCCAACATAATCAGGTTGGGGCGTTCTTGACGGATCAGTTGAAGTCCCTGTTCGCCGTCTTTGGCCTCTAGGACATCGAAATTACCTTGAGGCAACATTTCTCGAACTCGGACTCTAATTACTTTGCTGTCATCAATAACTAATATTTTGTTAGTTGCCACGGTTGGCTCCTCCAGTTATAAATTAAGTTTGGGTTAATTCATCTAATTTCTATTTTGATGCCCGATCGAGAAATAGGACTCTTTTTAGGCTCTGGATTAATCTAGTTTAGGATATTAAAGACAAAAAAGTAGAATAACTTGCCTTTTATGCCTGCTCATATCGGTCAAAAAAAATCAACCCAACTAGATGCAGCCCAATTAAGACTTGAAATTGAGGCTATGCCCAAATGGCTCCGTCCAACCCTGGGAAAAGCTAGTGCTATTTCTACGGTACAGAAAATTATCAAGCAGCGTAACCTCCATACGATATGTGAGGAGGGCCGCTGTCCAAATCGGGGCGAGTGCTATGCCCAAAAAACGGCTACTTTTCTGCTCATGGGACCAACTTGTACTCGATCTTGCGCTTTTTGTCAAGTCGATAAGGGCCACGCTCCACAGCCCCTAGACCCAGAAGAGCCAGCTAAGGTAGCTGAGGCCGTTCGGTTGTTGGGTTTGCGCTATGCGATCTTAACTTCCGTAGCTCGGGACGATCTTGCCGATGGCGGGGCCGGTTGGTTTGTGGCTACGATGGCCGCTATCCGAGAAGTGGATGCCAATATTAAAATTGAAGTCCTCACGCCTGACTTTTGGGGCGGCCAAGATGGGTTAGGGGCCGATCGCTCTCATAAGTCCCTGGCCGAGAGACAGGCCCAAAGAATCGCAACGGTGGTAAGGGCCAAACCTGCTTGCTTTAACCACAATCTTGAGACGGTGCGACGGCTGCAAGGGCCAGTCCGTCGAGGGGCTAAGTACGATCGCTCTCTGCAAGTCCTCCAAAAGGTCAAAGAGTTAAACTCCACCATTCCCACCAAGTCGGGGTTAATGTTGGGACATGGAGAAACTGAAGCGGAGGTTCTAGAGGCGATGGCCGATTTGAGGAAGGTAGATTGCGATCGCTTGACTCTCGGCCAATATATGCGCCCCTCCCTGGCCCATTTACCCGTCCAAAAATATTGGACTCCCGAAGAATTTGAGCATTTGGGGGCGATCGCTCGTCAGATGGGCTTTTCTCATGTCCGTTCTGGCCCTCTAGTTAGAAGTTCTTACCACGCGGGAGAAGACTCCTAGAGAGCCCGCCTGTGAAACCCGGTTTTTCTAACCGGGTTTCACAAGATACCAGAGAGAAAGCGAATAGGATGCAGTATCATGGTAAGATTCGATCCATATCGTAATCTGGAGCTAGTTCAATGAAATACCCTTTTCGTACAAGCTGGGCCTTGCTGCTGTTAGGTATCAACTTCTTGGTTGCTGCCTACTACTTCGGTATCGTCCAATAGTTTTTAACAACTAACTACTTTTAAAAAACTCGTGCCGCCCTTTCAGATCCTATTTTTGAGGAGAGAAAAGAGCGGCATTTAATTGTTAATTTTTTCCTCTAGTTTGCTCAATCTTTTTTGCATTTCTAAAACATCTTGTTTGATTTCTACGGTCATCGTTGCCAGGCGATCGAACATGGGGTCTCCCGATAACATCCTATTTTTTCCTTCTCTGGGTTCCCTACATTCCAGACCTTCGTTGGAGTTATTTCTCCCCCTTCGAGACTGTAAAAGATTAACTTCTCTTTGCAGTTGGTAAACGTCGGTTTGCAGTTTCCTAATTTGATATTCCATTACCGTTGTCGATACTGCTTTCTCCGGCGTAAAAATACGAAAGACAATTAATCCTAAAAACAAAACAACGGCAAAAATCACAGTTTTTTTCAAGGTCGGTTTTAATCTATTTAGCATAATTTGTTAGTAGTAATCCTATTTTAATCGCGTCAAAAATATCAAAAAAAAGTCGCTTTTGCTAATGGCTATAGCATTTCCAAATCAGATGTAAATGAAAGAACGACTTTTTATTCATAGCCAAAAATGACTGTTACCTTCTCAACTGTTGCCTTTGGCCTGCATGCCGCCTAAATAGGCTAACGATCGTACAGAACTAAAATGAAACTGTTATAGTGGCTGATTGGCAATTAACAATTAGCAATTGACAATTAGCAATTAACAATTAATCTTCTTTAAACAGGTTTAATTGGAGATAAACTAAAACCAAAGTTACTGCCATTAAAACAGTAGTTGCGGCGGCGGCATAGCCAAACTCAAATTGAGCGAAGGCTTGTTCGTAGGTGTAAAAAACCAGTAAATTAGTAGAATTTAAAGGACCGCCGCTAGTAATAACGTAAACCTGCTCGAAACTTTTTAAACTAAAAATAACCGTGGCGATCGCCACAAAAATAATCGTCGGTCGCAACCCCGGGAGGGTAACGTGCCAAAATTTCTGCAAGCCGTCGGCACCGTCTAATTCTGCTGCTTCATAACGATTCTGAGGTATGGCTTGCAATCCGGCTAAAAAGATTACCATATTAAAACCTAATTGCTTCCAGATAGTTAATAAAATTAACACTGGCATCGCCCAAACGGTACTATTTAACCAAGACACCGGCTCTAAACCAATAGCTATTAATAAATCGTTAACCGGACCGTTATTTTGAAACAGCCAGCGCCACCCCAAACCAACAGCAACTAAACTGGTAATTGAAGGGATAAAATAAGCCGTTCTCAGCAAACCTCGTAAAGCTAAAGCTCGATTTAATAAGACTGCTAAGATTAAAGGAATAATTAAACTAGGAATTACCGTGCCGGCGGTAAAGTAAATCGTATTGCCGATAACTTGCCAAAAATCGGGACTGCTGAGTAAGCGCTGATAGTTTGCCAAACCGATCCACTCCATGCCACTCCGAGTGAAACTGCCCCGGGTAAAGCTTAGATAAAACAGATAGGCAATGGGCCAGAGGATAAAGACGGCCATCAGAATCGAGGCTGGGGCGAGAAAGAGCCAGGCAGCGATCGCTTCGTTATCTAACCACTGCCCGCCCTGGGTTTTCTTTGACATCATCGGCGCTTTAGATTTTAGATTTTTTTCGGAAATTCTCTCTCTATTCTAATATGCTAGAGAGCAGCTCGAGAAACCCGGCGCAAGCCGGAATTACCGGGTTTCTGAGATACTAAAAAACCAGCTCGGCAACAGAATACTTAACGGAGTTTCTAGCTGGTACTGAAGCAAACTAAATTAGAGAAAAAATGAGTGCCGAAATCGAGCAAATCTTAAACGATAATTCCTTTTTAATTTCTCCTGAAATTCTTCCAAAAAAATTGCCAGAAAAGAAAACTTTAAAACTGGGAATTTTAGCATCGGGAAGCGGTTCTAATTTTGAGGCGATCGCCGAAGCAATAAAAGCTGAAAAACTTAACGCTAAAATACAAGTTTTAATTTACAACAATCCCGGAGCTAAAGTAATAGCCAGAGCCGAAAAATTTGGGGTTAATGCTATTTTATTAAATCACCGCGATTATAAAAATAAACGGGAAGCATTCGACAGGGAAATTGCGAAAACTTTGCGAGATTGTGATGTAGAATGGGTCGTAATGGCGGGTTGGATGCGGGTCGCTACTAAAGTTTTAATTAGCGCTTTTCCCAATCGGATTATTAATATTCATCCCAGTTTGTTACCGAGCTTTCGAGGTATTAGAGCAGTAGAACGAGCTTTGGCAGCCGGGGTGAAAATTACAGGTTGTACGGTTCATTTAGTGTCCGAAGAAGTCGATAGCGGTCCGATTTTAATGCAGGCTGCCGTGCCAGTTTTAGCCGACGATACCCCAGAAACCCTCCACGCCAGGATTCAAGTACGAGAACATAAAATTATGGTAGGAGCGATCGCTCTAGCAGCTTTGCTAGAAGAGTCGGACGATCGCCCAGAAGTAGGCAATAGGCAAGAGGCAAAAGGCAAAAGTTAAGAAGAACAATTAGCCATCAGCCATTAACCGTTCCAGAGATAAAGTCGCGGCTTGAGATACTTGGGGGTGGCTATCTTTTTCGAGATACTTTAAAGCAGAGATACTCTTGGAGCTCGGGAGATTGCCCAAAGCTTCCGCGAGACGCTGTCGAATCAGCCAATCTTCCGACTGGGCAAAACGGAGAATGTTCTCGATCGCGTCTGCAGCCCCGATCTCCCCCAAAGCCGCGATCGCCGCCTGCTGCACTACCACCTCCGGGCTATCCAATGCCTGTATCAGCACGTCTCGGGCCCGAACGTCCTTCAGATTTCCCAGAGACACGGCAGCGCTGAAACGCACCAACCAATTAGTATCCTCGTAAAACGCCCGAACCAAAGGTTCCAAAGCCCTTATATCCTCCAAATAACCCAAAGCTCCCGCCGCATCTGCCCTGATACCGTAGTCTGGGTCGTTTTCTAAGAGTTTGACTAATATCGAGTAACATTCGTCAGTTTGTTTCACTCCCAGAGCAAAAACAGCCATAGATCTTACTGGCAGGTTTGGGTCGTCCAATACTTTTTTAATTAAAGGGACTGCATCCGCAGCCGGCAGTTGCCGCAGGGAGACTAGGGCTAAAAGGCGATCGTGGGAAGATTCGCTCTCTAATTGGGACGATATTTGTTCCAAACTTAAATTAGTCATAATCGAGCTTACTTTGCAAAAGTTAACATTTCTTGAAAATTATAAACCTTAAAATGGGAATGGGGAATTTGGAACGGGCAGGATGCCTGTTCTACGGGAAAAAGGACAAAAAAAGTCAGCCATCTATTGACAAAAGCCGCAGTTTATGATATTAGAAGAACCAAAAACGAGTCCCTCTAGCTTTTTGAGAGGAAGGATTTTTCCCAATTCCCCATTACCCATTACCCATTAAGTAGGTAGGCAAAAATATTTGCAGAAAATTTTCCCCGTAGAACAGACATCTTGTCTGTTCGGTGTCTAATTAATTTTGCACTCCTACTTACCCATTATCAAAACCATGACACTTTACCAACCGCAAATCTATTCATCCCCCCTAGAACAAGCCATCGATCGCCACCCCCTAACGGCGATGCCAGAGACGCCAGTGGCAGCAGTGTTAAAGTTAATGAATCAAGTTCAAGGCAGTTGTAACTTGCCCGCCCTCGACTCGGCGACTGCAGGGGAAGGAAAAAACGAAGTACCTCTGTGGGAACAAACGCGGGGCAGCTGCGTTTTAGTGTTAGAAAACTCAGAGAACCTCAGAGGCAAAGAACAGTTTCAAAAATCCCGTTTGGCAGGAATCTTCACAGATCGGGATCTCGTAGATATCCTAGTTACAGGCAAAATTGACGGTCAAAAAAACTCCATTCCAAACCAGCTCGTAATGGCGCAAGTCATGTCTAAAGAGCCGATCGCCCTCACGGAGTCAGAGGATCGAGACTTATTCGCAGTCTTATCTATTTTTCGGCAAAATAACATCTCTCACTTGCCGATTTTAAACGAAACAGGGGAAGTAGTGGGAGTCTTAACTCCAGAAAGAATTCGTCCGGTGTTGCTTCCTTCCAATATCCTCAAATTAAGGCGAGTAGCCGAAGTAATGACCCAGCCGATAACAGCGCCGAGAACGACATCTCTATTAGAAATCGCTCAAATTCTCTCAAAGCATGAAGTTAATTGCGCGGTCATTACAGACGCCAAAAAAGTAAAAGAAAAGAAGCACAAAAGAGAAGGCATCTCCATAGTGCATCGCTCGTTCCAAGAACCAGTAGGAATCGTAACCGCTCGCGATCTCGTACAAGCTCTCTTTTTAGAAATCGATCTGGCGGCAACCCCAGTTGACAAAGTGATGAAAACTCGGTTAGCTTGTCTCAAGCCGACAGATTCGTTGTGGGTAGCTCACAAACAAATGCAGCAGCAACAAGAACAAAGGTTAGTTATTAGCGGACAGGAGGGAGAATTACAAGGCATCGTCACTCAGGCAAGCTTGTTGCGAGTGCTAGATCCCACAGAAATGCATAAAGTAGTAAAGAAATTACAACAGTCGGTGTATCAATTGCAGGCAGAAAAGCTGGAACTGCTGCGAACTCGAAACGAAGAACTAGAAAAAGAGGTGCGAGAAAGAACTGCGAAACTGCAAGAACAGTTAGAACGCGATCGCCTCTTAGCTCAAATAGCGATGAGGATCCATCAATCTCTCGATTTAGACAAAATTCTCAACGCCGCCGTGGCAGAGGTGCAGCAATTTCTCAAAGCAGATCGAGTGGTGGTCTATCGCATCGAACCCGCCGATGTCGCTACCGTAGTAGCAGAGTCCGCCGCTGAGGGTTGGCGATCGTGGCTGGGAAATATGCTGCCAAGTCTTTATGTACTCGAAAGTAAGGAAGCGAGCGATCGCCATTTTAACATTCAAGCAGTAGGGAAGGTTCCTGAGGCAGACTTATCCGCAGAGCAGATTGACTGGTTGACCCAACAGCAGATACAAGCTTATTTAGTAGTGCCCATAGTGCAAGACGAACAGTTGTGGGGTATCATGAGTACCCATCAATGTTCCGGTCCTCGCGAGTGGCAACCCTCAGAAATAGATTTACTGGAAAAATTAGCTACTCAATTAGCGATCGCCATCCAGCAAGCGCAACTTTACCAACAGGTCCAAACCCTCAATGCCGACCTCGAAATGCAGGTAAAAGAACGCACGGTTCAACTCGAACAAAAAATACAAGAACTCCAAACCCTCCACGTTCTTAAAGACGAATTTCTCAGCACCGTTTCCCACGAATTGCGCACCCCCCTTGCCAATATGAAAATGGCAATTCATATGCTCAAAATCGTTCCCACCTCCGAGAAGTGCCAGCGCTATTTACAAATATTAGAAAGCGAATGCATTCGAGAAAGCGAATTGATTAACGATTTGTTAGATTTGCAAAGATTAGAAGCGGCAACTCAACCTATTAGTAAAGAAGAGCTTAATTTATCTACTTGGTTGCCTACTATTATCGAATCTTTTCGCGATCGCGCCAAAAGCAGGCAGCAAACTATTACAGTTCAATTCCCAGACAAACTGCCTATTATTAATTCCAACCGCGCCAGTCTGGGACGAGTTTTAGCAGAGCTGCTTAATAATGGTTGCAAATACACTCCTAACGAGGGAGAAATTGTTTTTAAAGTAGAATGTAACGGTCGAAAATCGGATTGTCAGATGAAATTTATCGTCAGCAACGAAGCCGAAATTTCGGCTTCTGAATTGCCGAAAATATTCGAGAAGTTTTATCGAGTTCCCAACGCGGATCCTTGGAAACAAGGAGGTACTGGTTTGGGTTTGGCTTTGGTGAAGAAATTGGTAGAACAATTGGGGGGCACTTTGGCAGTTACTAGCGGCCATGGTTGGACTACTTTTACTGTGGAATTGGGGATTTAAAATTGCAGTTAAACCAGTGCATCTCAATTTTGAAGAAAACTAATAATTTAACGCTAATTGTCAATGGTAAAGCTTGTGGGGGTGCGTCTCCAGTTAATTGTTAATTGTATCATGAAAAACTTAAATTCCGATTCATGGGAAAAATCTCGATTGAAGTTGCTGCAAGAACAAATAGAAACGGCCTTTGCCCCAGTGAAATATCCGGGAGACAAAAAAGTTGCTGTCGAAATGGATTTAGATAACGGTTTGGCGGGGCAATATTTTAGCAGCAAAAAACGGCGCGGTCATACCGCCGAAAGTTTGCTGAAATTTGATTATGCTTTGATAGCTTTTAGCCCCGAAGTTTTTCAATATTATTTATCTGCTTATTTGTTGGCAGTTTTAGAAGACCCAGAAGCAGGGATAGATTTGCATTATGGGATTATTTCTGTCTTCGACCCCCAGGATAAAAAATATCGGGAAAGCGAATATAAAGACTATTGGAAAAAATGGCAAAAATCGCGAGTGGAGCTTTTTTCTCAAGAGCAACTTCGGGCGTTAATTGCTTATTTTGAATCTAGTCTTTTTAGTTTTAATTTAGGCAAAGAAAGGGCAGCGAAAAGAGCGATCGCTTTTCTCAGTAGTTTCTTGGAGTCTTGCCATTAAAACTTCCTGCTGCTATACTGAGAAACGAAAAGTACCTTGGAGTGCAAAATGAACCAACAAGACTTTGGCATTAAGCGAGTATCTGTAGATTCTTCGGGAAACGAAGCCAACGACAGCTCTAGTGCTGCTGCTATCTCCGGCGATGGCAGGTTTGTTACCTATTCTTCTAGTGCCGATAACTTGGTGGAAGAAGATACCAACGAGGTAAGGGATATCTTCTTACATGACCTAGAAACCGGCACTACCACCTTGGTTTCTGTAGATTCGGCGGGAAGTCAGGGCAACGATGCCTCTGGAAGCGCGTCTATTTCAGGCAACGGACGCTTCGTTGCCTTTTCTTCCGATGCGGATAATCTGGTGGAGGGAGACGCAAACGAACGGGGAGATGTCTTCGTACATGATGTCCAAACGGGCGTTACTAGGTTGGTTTCTGTCAGTTCGACAGGAGAAGCGGGAAACGGAGTTTCTGGAAATCCTGCCATTTCTGCCGACGGACGCTTCGTTGCCTTTTCTTCAGAGGCCGATAACCTGGTGGCGGGAGATACTAACGAAGCAGGAGACATTTTTATACACGAGATTGAAACCGGCATTACTACCCGAGTTTCTGCGAGCTCGTCGGGAGAGCAGGCAAGCGAAGGTGTGGAAAGTTACTCCATGTCTGCCGACGGACGCTTTGTCGCCTTTACTGCCGACGGGGATAATTTAGTGCCGGAGGAAGACGACTGCGCTATCTACGTTCGCGATCGCCTCACAGACGCTACCACCTGCATTACCGCAGAAGCAAGCCGGGGAGACAGTGTTGGCGACATCTCCATTTCCAACGACGGACGTTTTCTAGTTTTCGAGTCTATTAACGACTTGGACGATTTACCTGCGGGGGCGCCTACCTCGTCCAAAACATTCTTCGTCCACGATCGCGCAACTGGAGAGAGTAACAGTATTTCACAATCGAGCTCTGAATCTAGGTACTCTAGGTACTCATCAATTTCTCCTGACGGACGATTTGCAGTCTTTACTTCAGAGTTACCTGCATCCAATCCAGGGGTTTTCATATACGATTTCCGTTCTGAGATTGTTACTCCTATCTTTGAAGAATTAGAAAATGAAAGAACTCAATCTTTTAGCGCCCCGCCAGTCCCAGCAGGATGGGTAACAGGACGTCCCTCGCTCTCTGCCGATGGCAGCGTTATAGCATTTAATTCTTTTGTTGCTGGAAGCATAGATTATGAGGAGCGCTTCGTTGGTGTCTCCCCTCGGTCGGGTGTTTTCGTACTCGATAATTCTCTGGCTGCAAATCGCGCCGAAGTTCCACCATCCGAACCTCTTATCGGTACTGCCGAGGGCGATCGCTTATTAGACCTTGACAACCAAGATTCCATCTTTGGTTTGGAAGGAAACGATACTATCGACGGCGGCAGGGGGAACGACGAAATCTTTGGAAACCAAGGCAACGACCGCATAGAAGGTAATAAAGATGGCGATACTATTTATGGTGGCAAAGACATGGACACCCTCAACGGCGAAGGCGGAGATGATTGGTTGCGGGGCGATCGCGAAGAAGATAGCTTATTGGGCGGTAGCGGCAACGATATCCTCTTTGGGGGTAAGGGAAACGATACTCTCAGCGGTGGCAGCGGCGACGATCGCTCGAGCGGAGATTTGGGCGACGATTTGCTTGATGGTGGTGGGGGGCAAGATACGTTTGTATTGGCAGTCGGTGGGGGAGACGATACTATCTCTAATTTCCAAGATGGTCTGGCTCGCATAGAAGTAACCGGAGGTTTGACGTTCTCCCAATTAGCGTTCCTTCCCGGCGAAGATAGCGCTATTTCTATCGTCGTTGCTGGCACTGGGGAGGTTATTGGCACGATAACGCGGGGAGATGAGATAGCGATCGCTGCCGACGATTTCATTTTTAGCTAATGTTTATCCTCCAACAATACCTTCGCCAAAATAAAAAAATACCATTCGTAGGTTGGGCTCTGCGACAGCGCAACCCAACAAAATCGTTGGGTTCCACGAAGGTCCGCACAACCTACGAGAAAATGGCGAAGGTATTGCTCCAAGAAACCCGGTTTTTTTCCAAGAAACCCGGTTTTTTAGCCCAAGAAACCCGGTTTTTTAGCCCAAGAAACTAGGTTTTTTTAGCCCAAGAAACTAGGTTTTTTTAGCCCAAGAAACCCGGTTTTTTTAGCCCAAGAAACCCGGTTTTTTACCCCAAGAAACCCGGTTTTTTTAAAAAACCGGGTTTCTGAAGGGTTACTGTTGGGTTTCGTTTCACTTCACCCAACCTACATTTTTAACTACATTTTTAACTACATTTTTAACTATTTATGAGCAATTCGACCTGGTTAAAGCAGCTAAAAAAACAGCGAGCGATCGCCGTAATTCGCTACCACAAAATCGACATCGGCTGGGAAATGGCAAAAGCAGTTGCCAGGGGCGGCATTCGTTTAATAGAAATTACTTGGAACAGCGAAAAAGCAGCAAAATTAATAATCAGACTTCGAGAAGAATTGCCAACCTGTACTATCGGTGCCGGTACTATTTTAAACCGAGACGAATTGCAACAAGCCATGGATATTGGCTGTCAATTCCTATTTAGTCCCCACACCAACCTAGAACTAATTAAAACAGCAGAAAAAGCAGGAGTGCCGATGATTCCCGGAGCCCTTTCTCCCACCGAAATTATTACCGCTTGGCAAAGCGGGGCAACCTGTGTTAAAGTATTTCCAATCTCGGCAGTAGGAGGGGCAACTTATCTCAAAAGTTTGCAAGGGCCCTTAGGCCAAATTCCTCTAATTCCCACCGGGGGCATAACTATTGAAAATGCCAGGGAATTTATTGCCGCAGGTGCCGTTGCAGTTGCTCTGGGCGGGAACTTATTTCCCCCAGAAGCGATCGCCACTGGAAATTGGCAAGCGATCGCTCGAAAAACAGAATATCTCCTGCAACAAGTACAACAAATTAACTAAACAAAAAGGGAGCATCTCAATTTTGAAGAGAGCCTACAATTTAACGATTTTTGCTAATTGCTAATTGCTAATTGCTAATTGCTAATTGCCTGTTTGACCTTAGCCATTAGCTATTTAGTCTTTTTACAATTAGGAGATGCTCCCAACAAAAACTATCGGGGTCATTTTTTTAATAGCATCTAATTTATTGTTGGAGTGCTTTCTATGAAACGAGCAATTAATACTGCAAATTGGCAGTCAATAATAGGAAAAAACTGGGTAATTCCAAGCCTGGCAATTCTGACATTTTTATCTAGTTTAACAGTCGGTTCTCATCCCGCTAGGGCCAGAGAACAACGAGACTTAATTGCTAGAGCAATGATCGAACTTCAGCAATCGAGCGATCGCTGGATTTCTATCGATTTATCCGAACAAAGATTAATCGCTTGGGAAGGAAATAAAGCGGTTTATGCCGTAATAGTTTCCACGGGTAAAGATGCAACCCCCACTCGCACTGGAACTTTTGCAATTCAAACCAAATATCCAGTTGCCAGAATGATCGGTCCCGGCTACGACGTGCCCGACGTTCCTTTTACTATGTATTACGACGGAGGCATGGCAATTCACGGAGCTTATTGGCATAATAACTTCGGCACGCCAATCAGCCACGGTTGCACTAACGTAGCGGTAAATCACGCCGAATGGTTGTTTGATTGGGCTTCGGTAGGCACGCCGGTGGTAGTACATTATTAATAGAAAAAAAGTCATGCGTATTCTTGCCATTAGCGACCTTCACGGTTATTCTACTGCCTTTGATGCCTTAATAGCTGCAGTTAATCCCAAGCTAGAGGATATCATTATTACTCTGGGAGATTATGTCGATCGCGGTCCCGACTCTAAAGGGATTATCGATCGCCTCATAGCTCTCTATGCCACGGGGCAGCTTATCCCTTTGCGGGGGAATCACGAAATAATGATGCTGGCCTCCCGTTTTAGTAAGAAAAAAAAGGTTCAGTGGGGAAGGATGGGTGGCAAGGAAACCTTGACTTCTTATTCTAAATCTGGGAAGTCTAGAAAATTATCTAATATTCCCGACGAACATTGGGATTTTCTCGAAAATTGCTGCGTAAATTATTGGGAAACCGACTATCATTTTTTCGTTCATGCCAACGCTTGCCCTACTTTATCTTTAGACGAACAACCCGAACAAATGCTGTTTTGGGAAAAGTTTAACAATCCACCGCCGCATTTTTCCGGGAAAATTATGGTTTGCGGTCACACGAGCCAAAAAAGCGGCGTGCCTCTGAATATCGGTCATGCTGTTTGTATCGATACCAGGATCCACGGTAAGGGTTGGGTCAGTTGTTTGGACGTTACCAGCGGCAGGGTTTGGCAGGCTAATAAAAAAGGTCAAGTTAGAACTGGATGGATTTATGATTTTGCTGCTGGGGCGATCGCTCTTTGAGGGGCTTTAATAAGTTTTACCTACTCGCTCTGAGTACGAATAAGCCAACGAACCGGAACCAAATCTCAAAAATGACTTGACAGAATCCAATTTTAGGAGATAATTAAAAACTCGAACATATCTGAGTTAAAGACAAATGGAAAACCTACCCCAAATACCGGGCCCTGCCACAGCGATTTTAGTGGTCGACGACAGACCCATTACCATCGATGTCAGCGGCGAAGCTGCCCCCATTACAGCAGGTAACTTCATCGACTTAGTAGAGCGAGGCTTTTATAACGGAGTTCGCTTTCATCGAGTCCAACGGGACCAAGAGCCTTTCGTCGCTCAAGCGGGAGACCCCTCCAGTCGAGATACCAATATACCTTTGAGCGAACTGGGTTCTGGGGTTTTTATCGACCCCATCGACAACCAACCTCGCCTTATTCCCCTAGAAATTAAACCCCTGGGTCTGGGACAGTCCATAGTTTATAACCAAGTAGTAGAACCACCAGTAGAACTATCCAACGTTCGCGGTTCCGTGGGCATGGCCCGAGGTAGGGACCTAGATACCGCATCCTCCCAATTTTACTTTAATTTGGGCGATTCTACCTTTTTGGATGGAGGCTTTGCAGTCTTCGGCGAAGTCATAGCCGGCTTGGATGTCATAGACGAAATTCAGTTAGGCGATCGCATTACCGGCGCTGCAGTAACCCGAGGAATAGTTCCCAGTCGCAGTTCGGAGATTATCGACGAACCCAACCTGCTCAACTTTTTCGTCAATACAGTAAATTTCTACAACTTGCCCCTGTCGATAAATTACTTTGAAGTCCTCACCGCAGGAAACGACATCTTTGAAATCAGCCAAGAAATAGCAAATGGAACCTTGGGAGTTCTTGCAGGAGATGGTAACGATAGCATCACCGGCTCCATTCTCAACGACGCCGTCAACGGCAACGAAGGCGACGACACCCTCAGGGGCGAAGACAGCGCCGACTATCTCCGAGGCGGCAAGGGTTCCGACGTTTTAATCGGAGGTCTGGAAAGCGACCTCCTCAACGGTAACTTAGACAACGATACCTTAGAGGGCGGGGACGGGAACGACTTTCTCCGAGGAGGTAAAGGTAACGATTTGCTAACCGGCGGCAGCGGTAGAGACGTGTTGATGGGCGATCGCGGCGGCGATACCCTCGTTGGCGGCGGCGATGCGGATACTTTCGTCCTGATAGCGGATGAAGCAGATATTATCCGGGATTTCAACCCCCTAGAAGGCGATCGCATCGGCATTATCGCCGATTTATCCTTAGTAGAACTCGAACAAACCGATAGCGACACCACCATCCTCCTGCCAGACGAGTTAATCGTTGCCGTCGTCGAAAATGCCGCAGTGGAAGACGTCAGAAATACCCTCTTCTCCGTCGAGCAATTCGATTTCTCCATTGTAGATGCCCTCCCCTTCGGAGATGCAGCCTTAAGAATAGGCTAGTTCGTAGCAATCGCTAAAGCGATTGTTCGTAGCAATCGCTTTAGCGATTGTTCGTAGCAATCGCT